>JAMCVO010000020.1 GCA_023475715.1 Actinomycetota bacterium | reverse complement strand
TTGCTGAAAACAAAAATTTTAAATAAGAGTTAATTACAATAACAAAAAGTTTAAAAGTAAAAGAGGATTATATTCTAAGTTAAAATTAAATTATATTTTTATTTAGAAAAATTAATCAAAAAGTACAAAAAAAATTATAAATCGGGCATAGATTGCTCGATTTTTTATTATAGAGAGGATGATTTAAATGTTACTCAAGGTACTGGAATTCGTCGGTATAGGACTTGTTATAATAATTGCCGGATTTTTAATGGGCTTTTATTATAGAAAAATAATTGTTGATAATAAAATAAATTCTGCAGAAAATAATGCAAAAAGAATTCTTGATGATGCTAAAAAAGAAGCACAATCATTAAAAAAAGAAGCCGTAATTGAGGGAAAAGAAGAAATAGCAAATATAAAATTAAGAAACGATGAAGAAATAAAAAGACAAAGATATGAAATTGCCAAAATAGAAAATAGACTTATTTCAAAAGAGGAATCCATTGATAAGAAGACTTTTTATATCGAAAAAAAGGAACAAAATATTTCTTTGCGGGAAAAAGAAATCGATGACTTAAAACTTAGACTTGACGAAGCGCTGAAAAAAGAGATATTAAGATTGGAAGCAATCGCTGAATTAACGCGGGATGAAGCAAAAGCAATCCTGAGTAAAAAAATGGAAGAAGAAGCAAAGCTTGATTCAGTAAAAGAAATAAGAAAAATAGAGGCAAGAACAAAAGAAGACGCGGAAAAGATTGCAAAAAAAATAATAGTTCAGGCAATACAGAGATGTGCGATTGAACATGTTAGTGAAACTACCGTGTCTGTTGTAAATCTTCCTAACGACGAAATGAAGGGAAGAATAATCGGAAGAGAGGGCCGAAATATAAGAGTCTTTGAAAACCTGACAGGAATTAATATCATTGTGGATGACACTCCTGAAGCTGTTATACTTTCTTCTTTTGACCCTGTTAGAAGGGAAATAGCCCGAGTTACTCTTGAAAATTTGATTATGGATGGAAGAATACACCCCACCAGAATAGAAGAAATGTTTGATAAAGCCAGTAAGTTAATTAATAATGAAATAAAGATGGAAGGTGAACAGGCAATATTCGATACTGGAATTTCTGAAGTAAATCCGGGAATCGTCAAAGTACTCGGAAGATTAAAATACAGAACAAGTTATGGTCAAAATGTCTTAATTCATTCAAAAGAAGTTGCTTATGTAGCCGGAATAATAGCCGGAGAACTTGGACTTAACGTCAGGAAGGCAAAAAGGGCAGGATTGCTCCATGATATAGGAAAAGCATTAACCCATGATATAGAAGGGTCTCATGCTATAATCGGAGCTGAACTTGCAAGGAGGCTGCACGAAGATGAAGAAATTTGCCATTCCATAGAATCTCACCATAATGAAATAGAAGCAACTACATTTCTTGATGTAATTGTTCAGGCAGCAGATTCTATATCGGGAGCAAGGCCTGGCGCAAGACGTGAGACTCTTGAAAGTTATATAAAAAGACTTGAAAGCCTTGAAAAAATTGCATCGGAATTTACAGGCATAGAAAAAGCTTTTGCTATCCAGGCAGGAAGAGAAATAAGAGTTATGGTAAAGCCTGATGAAGTTGATGATGATCTTGCATCTGTTATTGCCAGAGATATCGCCAAGAAAATTGAAAGTGAGATGGAATACCCTGGGCAGATAAAAGTAACTGTCATTAGGGAAAGCAGAGCAATAGATTATGCTAAATGATAACACTGATTTAACCAGGTTCCTTTCCGATCTTGACATTAAGAATAAGCTTAATATTGAAGAAGATTTGGGAAATGGCTATGTCAAGTTAAAGATTTCAGAAGCTGAGAGAAGACAAGCTCTTCAGGATATCCATACCGTTGAAGATATTATCATTGAGTTATTAAGGAACAGCCGTGATGCCGGCAGCAAAAACATATTCATCGGAACAAAAAAAATAGGAGACAATAGAAGAGTTATCTACTGCATTGATGATGGTAATGGTATTCCGCCTAAATTCCATAATTTAATTTTCCAGGCTAGAGTTACTTCAAAACTTGACGATGGAATAAAGGATTCATATGGTTTTCATGGAAGGGGAATGGCATTATTCTCAATAAAATTAACTTCCGATGAGGTAAAAATTACATTTTCCGACCACTTGAAGGGTACCAGCATTTATATAGACAATAATCTTGAAATTATTCCGGAAAAAAAAGACCAATCATTGCTGCCTCAATTAAGTGAAAGTAACGGGGAATCTCATCTGACTGGCGGAGTAAATAATATAATTAAAGTTATTCTGGACTTTGCACTTCAAAACAATAATATAAATTTTTATTATGGTACACCATCTCAAATAATTGCTACAATGAGACATTTGTCTTTTAAAAAGCATAACTATGAGAATTACCCTAAATTCAGCCATTGGGACGAATTTTATAAATTTATAATGAAAAATAATATTAAAATAATGAATTTTCCCTCTCTGACTGATAGCTATAACATTCTAGATGAAATTACAAAAAAAATTTTTAATATGGACATTTCTCAAAGGAACCTCCAAAGAATAATATATAATGAAATAGATGCGCTTGTCCCGGTAAATTTAAATATGATTAATGATAAATTTTTTAACGATGACAATAAAGATTCAATTGAGGTTAAAAAAAAGAGTGAAAAGAAGCTTCAATTATATGATGAGTTAAAATTAGCAAATAGATTTAAAGATGAAGAAATAAGATGTATAATAAAAACATTAGAAGAAATAATTATAAAATATGGAAATAAACACCTTATTACATTAAAAAATAACATTGAATTTAAAAAAGTAAACAATACAATTAACTTTACAATTAATTTAAAGCAAAAAAATTGAAATTACATAAATAATGAAACTACTCAAGGTCTCATCAAAATCAGCACCAAATTCTGTAGCAGGTGCAATTGCAGGAATTATAAGGACGGAAAATAAAGTACAAATTCAGACAATAGGCGCAGGAGCCTTAAACCAAACAATTAAAGCTATAGCAATAGCCAGAGGATATATAGCTCCAACAGGCCAGGAGCTTATCTGTATTCCTTTTTTTAAAGATATTGACGTAAATGGTGAAGTAAAAACTGCAATAGTTATAACAGTAGAGGCAAGGTAGATTTTTAAATTTTTGCGGGATGCTTTATTTTTTGTTTAATATCTTTAATAAATAATTCCAAAAAAATCTCTAATTTGATTATTTTTACATGTATAAAAGTATGGAGAAATTTTATATTGAAACATTTGGCTGCCAGATGAATGAGTTTGATTCCGAAAGAATCGGATATTTAATGGAGACTTGCGGTTATTCAAGGACCAATGATTTAAATTCTGCAAAGATAATTTTGATTAATACATGCTCGGTAAGAGAAAAAGCAGATAATAGATTGTATGGACATTTGGGGAATTTAAAGTCCTTAAAAATTGATAATCCTGAGGTTTTAATCTGCGTGGGAGGATGTGCTGC
Source organism: Actinomycetota bacterium (assembly GCA_023475715.1). The sequence goes on along the minus strand of JAMCVO010000020.1, from coordinate 1,498 downwards.
TCAGAGTCTCAAAGAAAAAATAATAAAGGAATTTCCTTATATAGATATAGTGTTTGGAACAAAGAATATAAAAAATTTACCTGATCTGATTAAAAAAAGAAATCAAACCAATAAAAGTATTTGTGAAACTGAAATCCTGAAAAACTACGATTATGAAATCTTTAATTTTAAAAGGACATTTAAGTTTAAAGCTCATTTACCAATAACCATTGGCTGTAACAATTATTGCTCATATTGTATTGTGCCACAAGTAAGAGGTGAGGAAATATCAATACCAATGGATCTTATAATAGAAAAAACAAAAAATCTTATTTCTGAAGGTGTATGCGAAATTACTCTGCTTGGACAGAATGTAAATTCCTATGGAAAAGACCTGAAAGGTACTGAAAATTTTGCGGGGCTCATGGATAATTTATCAAAAATAAAAGGACTCAAGAGAATAAGATTTATGACATCTCACCCTAAAGATTTTTCTAAAGACATTATCAGTGTCATTAAACAAAATAGTAATATAATGAAGCATATACATCTTCCTTTACAGGCAGGTTCGAATAAAATTCTAAACTTAATGAACAGAAAATATACCAGAGAAGATTATATGAATTTATACCATTCTATTAGAAGCGAATTGCCGGACTGCTCTATTACAACTGATCTAATTGTTGGCTTTCCTGGGGAAAATAAAGAAGATTTCATCGAGACATTTGAATTAGTTAAAAATTTAAGGTTTGACAGAGCATTTACATTTATTTATTCAAAAAGAAGAGGAACAGTTGCCGAAAATATGCCAGATGATATTACTTTGAATATAAAAAAACAATGGTTTAATGAACTTGTGGAATTGCAAAATTCAATTTCATTGGAACAAAATAAAAAAATGATTGGATTAAAGCCTGAAGTTCTGGTTGAATGTTTCAGCAATAAAAAGTCAGGCCAGTTAAAAGGAAGGCTGGAAAATAATATTATAGTTAATTTTAATGGTGATAAAGAACTTATAGGAAAGTTAGTTCCTGTAAAAATAAAAGGTGCAAAATCGTTTTATTTATACGGAGAGTTGTAATCTTAATAAATTATAATAATAAGATATTTTCTATATTTAAAAATGAATATCATAACGAAGAAAGAGATCGACATATTAAAAAATAGTCTTACAAGAGATGAAATTAATATGGATCTTATCAAAGAAGTCCTGATTAAAGAAAAAAAAGTCCTTTTAATTTGTGGTCCTACTTGTTGCGGAAAAAGCAATCTCGCTGTAAACCTTGCCATATTGTTTAAAACAAACATTATTTCAATAGATTCTATGCAAGTTTATAAGGGAATGGATATGGGGACCGATAAATTAAGGACAGAAAAATATAAAATAAATCAGTATATGATAGATTTATTTGAACCTGGTCATAATGTTACGGTAGTAGAATTCAGAGATATTTGCAGATCTATCATTGAGAAAGAATTTTTTAAAAAAAAGAATATACCGATACTTGTAGGTGGATCT
>JAMCVO010000494.1 GCA_023475715.1 Actinomycetota bacterium | reverse complement strand
CGCAATATTAGCTTGAATTTTATTAGTATCATGGAATTCATCAACCCTTATGTATTTATAAAAATTTGAAATTTTTTTTCTGATTTCTTCATTTTCCCTGAGAAGAAGTTCCAGATATAAAAGCAGGTCATCGTAGTCCATCAGCATCTTTTCTTTTTTATATTTCTGATATTCTATCTGTATCATCTTGATTCCATCCAGGCTGTCCATGAAATGAGGATATTCAGTATTTAATACAAAATCTATCGGTATATTCTTATTTACAGACTTGCTGATAACTTCAGTTATTGTATGTTTAAGGGGAAATCTTTTTTCAGTTTTATTGTAACCAAGCTTAGCCCTGATAATTCCTATCGCACTTTCCGAATCACTTTCATCAAGAATTGTGAAATTTTCATTAAATCCCACAAATTTTGCATACCTTCTGAGCAGAGTATTGGCAAACGAATGAAATGTTCCGCCGGAAACCTTGCCGCACCTCTCATCCAGGATAGCGCTTGCTCTCTTTAACATATTTATTGCAGCTTTTCTTGTAAAGGTTAAAAGCAAAATATTCTCAGGATTTATATTTTCTTCAACAAGCCTTGCAACCCTGTAGATTAGAGTTTTAGTCTTGCCTGTCCCGGCTCCTGCTATTACCAGGACAGGACCTTCTTTTATCCTGACTGCCTCAAGCTGTGCAGTATTAAGCTCTGATTCATAGTTGATTTTGTAATCAACATTTTTATGACATGCTTAAACAGAATGCCTGTATTCTTTAGTCATATCAATGTCAGGATCATTAAAATAATATTATTCACCAACTGTTTTTTTATTATTATTTGAGTATATATGAAATTTATAAAACAAAAATACCTTAATAATAAAAATTATTAAGGTATTTAATTAAATTATAGATCTTTCTGAAAAATCCTGATTTTAAAAAAATTAATTTATAAATACTATTGTAACTGTCCTTGTATTTCCGCTATCAATAATTCCTATCCCAATCTGGTGAAAAGCTCCATTAAGTAAAATATCTCTATGGGAAGAGCTTGACATCCATGTATTCAAGATAACACTTTCCGAACCGTTAGCTGCAGGGCAGCACTGATATATGTTCTCTCCTGCAAATTGCCAGCCAATACCATTTTCATTTAATATTGTAAAAATACTTTTACCGTCAGGAGTGATATGGGAAAAATAATTCCTGTTCATCATATCGGTGCTTCTGGATCTTGCAATATTAGAAATTGATGAATTTAATGAAAGCTGTCCAATTCCATATTGTGCTCTTACGGCATTAACCGCATTAAATAAATTAATTTCCATGCAGTTGGCAGAAGAACTCGTATTTGATGCTACTGGTGCAGCTGCAGAACCTGAAGGAACCAGGGAACCGGATTGAATTCCATAGGCATCACATAATATTTTAAATTCAAGTGAATTAACAAAACCGGCCAGGACATACTGCCTGCTCCCCTCGTTTGCCATAACTCCCATCCAGTTGCTGAAGCCTCCTGCATCAGGCGGTCTGTTAAAAAATGCAGAATACATGATATTCAGAAACTCCCCGTCCGGAAGATTTTTTGAAAGTAACTCTTCGCTGAAAATAAACCCATATGCAACCTGTGCTCCTGTTAATCTGCCTGAAATTAAGCCATTTGTCCAGCTGCTCAGTCCTGCAGGATCAGGCATTCTGTTTAAGCATGTCATATAAAATCTTGTAACAAAAGAACTCACATCCGAAAGTGAATCAGCATATAAAAATTGGGGAATTGCTATTGCCAAAATCATGAAAACTAAAATAAAAACGAGTGAAATTCTTAATATTTTTTTCTTCAATCCGGGCTCCTGACCAATTAAGGATGTGATATAAATCAATCACAAATTTTGTAAATTAATAGACCAAGTCTAAATTCATTTTTATCAGTTTACAATAAATATCGTGCACTTACAACGAAAATTAATCATAAAGTTATTGTAGAATATTAACAATTTATTTATAGACTTTTAACCCTGAAGAGTTCCGTAAGTGAAATTCTGGGTCTTGCTCCATAATGGCTTATTATTTCTGAAGCTGCAATACTTCCCATCCTGCCGCAGGTGATTAAATCTCTGCCTTCCAGGAAACCATGCAAAAAACCGGCTGCATACAAATCTCCTGCTCCTGTGGTATCCGTCAGATTCTCAACTTTATCAATTTTTATACTATACATATTATCTTTGGAAACAATGATTGAACCTTTTTCCGATCTTGTCAAAGCCCAGATGATATTAATTTTCCTGCATTTCTTAATTGAACTTTCAAAATCATTTTCTTCAAACAAAGACATTATTTCATTTTCATTTGCAAAGACTATATCTATGTCTTTTCTTATAAGTTCAAGAAAATCACTTCTGTGCCTTTGAACACAGAAACTGTCCGAAAGCGAAAAAGCAATTTTGCTCCCGCTTTCTCTGGCAATCTTTACTGCTTCTTTAATCGCAAGTTTTGCTTCAGGCCTGTCCCATAGATATCCCTCAAGATAAATTAATCTGGAATTCGATATTATATATTTGTTCTCTTCGATATCTTCAGGATTTAAAGCTCCAGCTACTCCCAAAAAGGTACACATTGTCCGCTGAGCATCAGGAGTAACAAATATTATGCATCTTGCAGTTGAAAGACCTTCCTCAACTTTTTTTGCTTTGCATTGAACACCTATGCAGTTTAATCCATAGTCAAAAGAATTTCCAAGAATATCATTTTTAACCTTGCCGATAAAAGCAACTTTCCTGCCTAAAGATGCAAGCCCCGCAATGGTATTTGCCGCAGAACCTCCTGAAACTTCTTCTGTAACCATGATACATGAATAAAGCTTTTCCGCCATCTGTTCATCTATCAAAGTCATCGAACCTTTTTTAAATCCGTAAGTCTCTAAGAATTCCTCGTCTACCTTTGTCATAATGTCCACAATCGCATTGCCGATTCCGGTAACATCTATTTCTTTTTTCATCAGTCTCTTTCTCCAATAATTTTTTAATTGAATTCTCTAAAACAAAACAGCCTAAAAATAAATTATGGCAGTAATCAGTAATATCTATTGATAATATCTATTGAATTTTATAACATTAGTTATCATTTTTGTTAAACATTAAAACATAAAATATAAAAGGTTGGAAATTTAATAAAAAGCACTTCTTCCGATCTGTTTCGGTGGGGACAGTCTCAAATGTCCTTAACGAACTTAATACTGTAACCGACAAAAATAAATCCAAAGTTTTAAATGCTATAAAATCTCTGGGATACAAGCCTAATAAAATTGCTGCAAGCCTTTCAAGAAAAAAGACTATGAACATAGGACTGATAATTCCGGATGTATCAAGCCCGTTTTATTCTGATTTGATTAAAGGTATTACCGAAACTCTGGACTCACATGGCTATAATGTTTTTCTTTGCAGCTCAAGTGAAGATATAAATAAGGAAGAGAAAATAATAAATGATTTGCTGGCAATGTGGATTGATGGAATAATTCTCATACCTATTTATTCAAATAAAAGAAATAAAAAAGTTCTGGAGAGCATTGACACTCCGGTTGTCCTGGTTAACCGTGAAATAAAAGGGCTGACCAGAGATATCGTTATTTTCGACAACTTTGGTGGTGCTTATGAAGCAACAAACTTCCTGATTAAAAATAATCATAAAAAGATAATAATTTTAGACGGGCCAAAATATTCAGAATCTTTTGAAGACAGATTGATGGGATGGAAAGCTTCAATGGAGGAAAATAGCCTGTATAAAAGTAATTTAATTTTCAGAGGTGACTTTTCAGTTGAGTCCGGTTATAAAATGATGCTTGAAGCTTTAAACAAATTTAAAGATATAGATGCGGTTTTTGCCTCCAGTGACCTTATTGCATTAGGTGCATTAAATGCAATTGAAGAAAAAAATCTTAAAGTCCCTGATGACATCTCCATGATCGGTTTTGGAGATATTTATCTCAGTAAATTCCTGAAACCATCTCTCACTACTGTAAGAAGGCCTTTTTATAATATAGGCAAAACAGCAGTTTCAATATTGCTGGAAAAGCTTTCCTCAAACCATCATGAAGAAAAATTCAAAAAATTTATCATAAAGGGTAAGCTTGAAATCAGAAATTCCGTTAAGAAAAAAATATAAATTTAATCAACTTAAAAAGAGGTATTGTAAATGAATGAAATCAAAAAAATTACCGCAGAAGAATTATACGAAAAAATAAAAAATAAGGAAAAATTCAAGCTTGTTGATGTCCTTCTTCCCTCTTCTTATAAAGACTGGCATATTCCCGGAGCAATAAATATCCAAATAGATGAAATAAGTGATAATGCTTCAAAATTTTTAGAAAAGAATGATGAAGTTATAGTATATTGTGCAAGCTTTGAATGTCAGGCTTCAACCAGGGCTGCCAATGAGCTCAAAAAACTCGGCTTTAAAAATGTTACGGATTACAAAGGCGGCAAAAAAGAATGGAAAGAAAAGGGATTACCCGTTGAAAGTTGATATTTTATTATATTCAAATTTGCTCGCCAGTAAACATCAGCAGACCAATCATGATGCTTAACTGCGAACTCATATTTTTGTTCTATTCAGATATTCAAGAGCTTTTTTCGAATCTGCCCACCCATCAGTGGCAACTACCTTGCGGATAAGTTTTTTATATGTCAGAAAGAAATTTTCAATTTCCGCAAGTAGATGAGGGGCAATATTATGAATATCATATACATGCTGATAAAGCGGGTCTTTTAAAGGAACGGCCAGAATTTTATTATCATTTCCCTTCTCATCTCTCATTTGCAAAACACCAACCGGTTTTGCCTCAATAAGGCATCCGGGGAAAGTAGGCTCCGAAATAAGAACCAGAACATCAACTTCGTCCCCATCTTCCGCCAGCGTATTTTCAATATATCCATAATCTGCCGGATAATGGACTGCGCTGAAAAGAACCCTGTCAAGCTTTATTCTTTTGCTCTTAGGATCATATTCATATTTATTTCTTGAACC
>JAMCVO010000721.1:4211-5028 GCA_023475715.1 Actinomycetota bacterium | reverse complement strand
TTTTTTAAATGAAAAAGGAAATTCATCATATTGACAAGAATAGACTTTTGTTATAGAATTTTTTATGCAAACGGTTGCATTATCTAGCCAGCATAAACCCTGGTTCGATTATAACAATAAAAAATAGTATTGTAATTTTAAAAGATGATCTTTTATTTAAAACTTTGGAAATAATTATAATCATTACATATATGAATCTCTCAATTTATAAAAAACATCCGGATTTTTTAAAACTTTAAACAAAAGGATATTTAAATGAAGAACTATTCAGATATATTCAGTTTAAAAAATAAAACCGCAGTAATTACAGGTGCAGTTGGAATTCTTGGCAGTTCCATTGCGGAAGGATTGGGAAGAGCGGGTGCAGAACTTGCACTTTGTGATATAGCGGATACAGAAAGCAAAATAAAAGATTTTAAAGATAAAGATATTTGTGCCAAAGGCTACCATATGGATGTACTTGACAAATCCAGGATAGAAAGCTGTTATGGCAAAATAATGTCTGATTTTGGAAAAATAGATATTTTGATTAATGCAGCAGGGGGAAATCTAAAGGATGCAACAACATCGGACACTTTAAGCTTCTTTGACTTAAAAATGGACTCTTTACAAAAAGTAATTTCTTTAAATCTTTTTGGCGGTGCAATACTTCCTGCTCAGGTTTTTGGAAAATCTATGTCAGAAAATAAAAACGGCGGTTCTATAATAAATATATCGTCAATGAATGCCTTCAGGCCTTTGACAAAAATACCGGGTTACTCTGCATCAAAAGCGGCAGTATCAAACTTCACACAATGGCTCTCAGTGCATCTTGCCC
>JAMCVO010000721.1:670-4201 GCA_023475715.1 Actinomycetota bacterium | reverse complement strand
TGGTATTTTTGTCAATGCAATCGCACCCGGATTTTTTCTGACAACCCAGAATCATTACCTTCTATTTGACAAAGACAACAACCTGACAAAAAGAGGTGAGCAGATAATTACACATACACCTATGTCAAGGTTCGGAACACCGGATGATCTAACAGGGGCATGTATCTGGCTTTCATCGGATGCTTCAAGATTTGTTACAGGAACCGTAATTCCTGTCGACGGCGGATTCAGTGCATATGCGGGGGTATAAAAATACTTCCATTTTTAAATAAACATAACATCAAGATACATATTTAATATTTAAGGAGTAAGAAAGTGACAAAGAATAACATAGGACTGGCCGGTCTTGCAGTAATGGGGCAAAATCTTGTTTTAAACATGGAATCCAAGGGATTTTCTGTTTCTGTGTACAACAGGACAGGCCAGAAAACTACCGATTTTATTAATACAAAAGCAAAAGGTAAAAATATATTTCCTGCTTATTCATTCAAAGAATTTGTGGATTCTCTTGAAAGACCCAGAAAGATAATCCTCATGGTAAAGGCTGGCAGCCCTGTTGATGAAAACATAGAAAGCCTGATCCCCTTCCTTGATAAGGGTGACCTTTTAATTGACGGCGGAAACTCATATTATAAAGATACCATCAGAAGAGAAAACTACCTTTCAGATAAGGGAATTCTGTACATAGGAACAGGAGTCTCGGGCGGAGAAGAAGGTGCCCTCAAAGGCCCTGCTATTATGCCGGGAGGAAAACAAAAAGCTTACAAGCTTGTAGAGGACATATTTGAGAAGATATCTGCAAAAGCACCTGACGGTATTCCCTGTGTATCATATATAGGACCGGACGGGGCCGGCCATTTTGTGAAAATGATACATAACGGAATTGAGTATGGAGACATGGCTTTAATTGGAGAATGCGTCTGGGTGCTAAAAGAAGCTCTCGGATATAGTGCAGAAAAGATTGCAGACATAATGAGGCAGTGGAACAATCCTGATGATATCCTTTCTTCGTACCTTATTGAAATAACAGGTGACGGCATGAGGCAGAAGGACAGAGAGTCAGACATGTATCTGGTTGACCGGATAGCAGACATAACAAGAATGAAAGGCACAGGTACATGGACAGTTCAAAGCGGTCTTGAGCTGCTGGTTCCGGTTCCCACTATTGCATCTTCCGTATTTTCAAGAGAAGCAAGCCAGGACAAGGATATAAGACTTGCATTATCCGGCAATTTAAAATATCTCTCAGAAAAATATGAAGGTGACCCCTCTGAATTTGTCAACATTGCACATGATGCATTATATATTGCAAAAATATCTTCCTATGCCCAGGGTTTTGCCTTACTTAGCGCAGCTTCTAAAAGTTATGGCTGGAATCTGGATATGGGAAAAATTGCAGCAGGCTGGAGGGCAGGCTGTATAATAAGGGCAGGATTTTTATCTGAAATCACAAAAGAATACAATCTTAACCCCGGTCTTGTAAACCTGATTTCAGCTCCCACGTTTAAAGACTTCATAAACAAAAACATAAAAAAACTTTCGACATTCATAGAAATAGCCCATAAAATTGGGATACCTGTTCTTTGTATGAGCTCATCACTTGACTACATACTTCAGATTACAAGTCCTGTTCTGGTATCAGCCCAGGTACAAGCCCAGCAAAGAGACTATTTTGGCGCTCACGGATATTTTAAAATGGACATTGGAAAACCGCAGATACTTCTTGACGGCAACAGGTGCTACAAGGAGTATCATACTGAGTGGATGGAAAATGACAGGCCTGAAAGTGAAATTTAAGTAGATGCATATCTATGGAATATATACAAAATATAAACAAAATAGACAATAGAGACTTAAAGGAGTTTACGGAAATCTGCCTTGAGAGAATGCCTGATGCCAAAAAGGTACTTGTTATCTTTCCTGACTACACCCGGGTCGATTTTACTGATAAAATTGCTCCGCTTATTGCTAAAAGATTTTCAGGTTCAAAAAGTGCCGGGATTGACTTTTTAAATGCAGGCGGAACCCACAGGAAGATGAGCGTTGCCGAGATAAAGACAAAGCTCGGTTTAAAAGACAACCCTGCCGATGTCAGTTACTTAAATCACGACTTTGAAGACCAGGGTAACCTTAAAACCATAGGGTGCATATCAAAAAACCTTGTATATAAAAAAACAGGCGGCAATCTTGACACTGACATAGATATAACCGTGAACAGACATATACTTTCTGACTATGACATAATAATTGCACTGTCATCCACAATACCACATGAAGCTGCAGGTTATTCGGGAGGACTTAAAATATTCTTTCCTGGCATATCAGGACCTGAAGTTATTGATCTTTTTCACTGGGCGTCTGTCCTTGTAGGACTAGGGTCGGTTATCGGTACAAAAGATAACAATGCAAGGGATCTGATAAATGCAGGGGCAAAGATAATATTTGAAAATATAAAACCTGCAGTTTATTCATTTAACATGGTAAACATGGAAGATGAAAACGGCATTGTTCCTGTCGGGCTTTTTATAGACTCCGGATTTAAGGGCTTTTTAGACTGTTACAACAAAGCATGCGAATTATCTGAAAAGGTTCATATAAAATATATTGATTCACCACTAAGTGCTGTTGTGCAACAGATACCCCCCTATTATGATGAGATATGGACCGCAGCAAAAGGATCATACAAGCTTCAGAGACCCGGCGTGCTTGCTCCTGATGCTGAAGTAATCATATATGCACCCCATATAAGAACACTTCATTCAAATGCAAAAATGGAAAAGGAACTGTACAGCCTTGGTTATCATTGCAGGGATTATGTATGTCATAAGTTGAAGGCAGGGCTTAAAGTCTCCAGAAATGCAGCTTCACATGTGATAAATGCATCGGGCCCCGGCATATACGACCCTGAAACAGACAATGAAAAGAAAGCCTTCAGGGTAACACTATCCACAGGAATACCAGAAAAGGATTGCATTGCGCTGGGTCTTGGATATAGAGATCCTGGGACATTAAAAAAGTCAGATTTTTGTTGTCCCGGTATGCTCTGGATAGACAACGGGGCAAAATATCTCTATGAATTAAAAAAAGAATATAAAAAGATATAATCTTTGGAGGTTTTATGCAAATCAAGCTCAGGGAAAATTACAAGTACAGCTTATTGGTCCCAACAAGCATAGGTGTAAGAATCACTCCGGACAACGGTCAGCCGGTACACACCAGCTTGTCTTTTAAACTTCAGGTTACAAGTGCCGAAACAAATGTTGCGAGCGTTTCTTCATATCTTGGTTTGCCCGTCAAGGTACTTACCACATTTGTTTCGGGAAGTCCCATATCTGCAATTATAAAGGACAATCTTTTAAGCAGGCATATGGAATATGAAGGAAAGGATGTTCCGCAGGGAGGTCCGTGGGGATACCGCCATCAGTTCAATATTGCCGACAGCGGTTATGGACTGAGGGGTCCAAGGGTGCATAATGACCGGGCCGGTGAAGTAGGAAAGACACTTAATATTAAAGATTTTGATCTTGAAAA
>JAMCVO010000721.1:0-660 GCA_023475715.1 Actinomycetota bacterium | reverse complement strand
AGCCCTTCAGTATTGCATAAAGCATTCCGCCTACGAAAGCATCTCCTCCGCCTATACGGTCCAGTACCCTGATTTCACGTGGTTCTATTATATGCCAGTTATCACCTTCAAGCATGACTGCACCCCATAAATGACTGTTTGCATCTATAACCTGCCTTAGTGTCGTTGCAAAAACGGATACATTAGGGTATTCCTTTTTAACAGCCATTATCATCTGTTTGAAAGAATCAATCTTTTCTGTGAGGTCTTTTCCGCCAACCTCAGGTCCTTTCATGCCAAGGCAGAGCTGAAAATCTTCTTCATTGCCTATGATAAAATCGGACAAAGACGCAATTTCAGAAAATATATCCTTAAGTTCATCTTCTCTGCCTTTCCAGAATGATGCACGGTGGTTTAAGTCAAATGAAATACGTGTACCATTCTTCTTTGCAAATCTGGCAAGTTTCAGGCAGAATTCAGAGGTTTCCTTAGAAAGAGCAACTATCAGACCGGAAAGATGCAAAATACGGACTCCCTGTACATGAAAAATTTTTTCAAGATCAAAATCTTTAATATTAAGTGTCTTTCCTACTTCACCGGCCCGGTCATTATGCACCCTTGGACCCCTCAGTCCATAACCGCTGTCGGCAATATTGAACTGATGGCGGTATCCCCACTAAT
>JAMCVO010000515.1 GCA_023475715.1 Actinomycetota bacterium | reverse complement strand
GATGTTTTTGTAAGCGGTATTTTCGAAAAAGATGGCTGGGCATATGCAGCCAGTGCCGGTGATAATGCTCTTTCGATTTTTAATGTTAAAGATCCGAAGAATATCAAATGGGCCGGGGTTATCAGCGGTGCCGGAGAACCAAATTATCTGGGAGGAGCAAAGAGTGTTTTCATAAAGGGCAGTATTGCTTATGTGGCTTCTTCTTCGGACAACACTCTTTCAGTTATTGCAATTGATGATCCTGCCAATCCTTTACTTGAAGATGCCATAAGAGGAAGTTCAGTTCAGAATTACCTTCAAAATCCGCAGGCGGTATTTGTAAGGGAAAACAATGTATTTGTTATTTCGGAAAACAGTAATTCCCTGGCTGCTTTTGACATTTCAGATCCTTCCAAACCAAAGCTTATTTCTTCCCTGCAGGGGGTAGGCAGCCCCAATTTTCTTGGGAAGCCAAGAGGATTATTTGTAAGCGGTAAATATGTATTTGTTACAACATTCGGGGACAACTCTCTATCCATATTTAAAACAAATATAGGTATCAGCGAGAACGGAAATACAAATGCTGACGATAATGTTTCCAGTTTGAGAAAATGGCTGAGAATCCACAACCCATATTCAATTTAGTTTTTTTAAATTTATTTTAACCTTTAAATTAAACTGAAAATATTTCAAAAATTTTCTTTTTTATTGCTGATTTTTGAAGTATAATCTTCTATTGGCTTGTGTCATTGATTGTTTTGAAGTTTTAAGGTTTATCATAAAAGTACTGTACTTGTATAATAAGAGTAACTTTTTTATATTTTTTATTAATTATAATAAAAGAAAGCATCTGTTAATTACCTGTTATGCAGTTAACTCAGCAAGCACAATATAATGTAAATTATATAACTCTGGTTGTTTTCTTTTTTGTAAGCATCATTTTTGTTCCCCTGGTTGTTTTTATAACCAAGTTTTTGGCTCCTCATAATCCTGGTGAAGAAAAGAATCTGATTTATGAATGCGGAGTACCTCCAAGAGGCGGGATATTTGCCCATTATTATATCAGATATTATATCTTTGCATTTTTATTTGTTCTGTTTGATGTAGAAGTCGTTTTTTTATATCCATGGGCGGTCTTATTCAGAAATCTTGGACTTGCAGGTTTAGTTGAGGTTTTCATATTTGTTGTTGTCTTGATTTTAGGTTTGGCTTACGTTTGGAAAAAAGGAATACTTAAATGGGATTAGACAGGAAAAAAACTCTGGAAGACAAATTATACCTGAAGGATAAATTCGGGAAACCCAATATTGTCACAGTTGCCTATGACAAGCTTATGAATGCAGCCCGTTCAAGATCCGTATGGTACCTTACTTTTGGAATTGCCTGTTGTGCTATCGAGATGATGGCGACAGGCGGTTCCCATTATGATCTGGACAGGTTTGGTATGTTTTTCAGGGCAACACCAAGACAGGCAGATCTGATTATTATTTCCGGAACGATATCAAGGAAATATGCTCCTGTCGTCCAAAGGATATATACCCAGATGGCTGAACCCAGATATGTTCTTGCCATGGGTTCCTGTGCCATTACCGGAGGTCCGTTTTATGATTCATATAATGTTGTTCAGGGAATCGATAAAGTCATTCCGGTTGATGTTTATGTCCAGGGATGCCCTCCAAGACCTGAAGCATTATATTGCGGTCTTCTTAAATTAAAGGAAATCATAAATAGGGATTCGATTGTAAGAAAACCTGTAATCGTAGAATAAAGCCAGTTTGAAATTTAAATAAAATATAATAAATATCGCCCTGATTGTAAATAAATAGTGTTTTTGAAAGGCATTTTTAGAGTGGAAATAAGGGAATACAATTTTAAAAAGATAGATAATGATAAAGTTATTTCCCTTTTGCAGGGTAAATTGAACCTCAACAGGATAGAAGGTAATTTTAACCTGAACCGTGATCAGGTTTATCTTGAAATCTCCAAAGCTGTACTCAAAAATGTAATAAAGCTGTTTAAAAATGATAAAGATCTGAGGTTTGATTATATAAAATGCATTACCGGAATTGATTACAAAGATTATCTTGAGGTAATTTACAGTCTTTATTCATTCGATAATAACTACTCTGTAAATATAAAGGTAAAAATTGAACCTGTAAATCCTGAAGTCGAATCCATAACAGATATTTTCCGGAGTGCCGACTGGTTTGAAAGAGAAATCTGGGAATTTTTTGGTATTAATTTTAAAGGCCATCCGAACTTGAAAACGCTGCTTCTTCCTGGTGATGTTGACTATCATCCGCTGCTGAAAAGTTTCGAAATCAAATGGGAAGAAAGAGAATATAAACGTCCGGAAGTGTTTGATTAATCTTTAACAATTTTTTAAATCCGAGTTGATATATTAATGGCAGATGAAATAAAAAATAATGAAATAGAAGTAGATGAGATATCTGAGATAAGCGAACCTGGAGAATATCCAAAAGATTATATGGAAATAAACTTTGGCCCTCATCATCCTTCTACACACGGAGTTTTCAGGTTTATTGCAAAGCTGGATGGAGAGAAGATCCTGGAAGTCGAACCCGTAGTTGGTTATTTGCATAGGGGTATTGAAAAAATGGCCGAGAGCAGAACTTATGTACAGTTCAAACCTCTTGTTGACAGACTTGATTATACCGGGGCCATGAATAATGAATTCGGTTACTGCCTTTCCATTGAAAAATTAATGGATATCGAGGCTCCGCCAAAAGCACAGGCAATAAGAGTAATTTGTGCTGAACTTAACAGAATTTGCGCCCATGAAGTATTTTTTGGGGCTATGGGTCTTGAAGCCGGAGCATTTACGCCTTTTCTTTTTGGTTTTAAAGACAGAGAAGCAGCAATACATCTTATGGAAATGCTTGCCGGTGGAAGGCTTACATTTAATTATTTCACGATAGGCGGAGTGAGACAGGATGTTCCGGCCGGATTTTTTAAAGAAGCAAAGGATTACCTGAAACAATTTAAGAAAAATCTTGCCGAATACCATGAATTATTCAGCGGAAACGAAATATTCATTAAAAGGACCAAGGATATCGGTGTAATTTCAAGAGAAGATGCTATTGAATGGTCAATGAGCGGACCGACTTTAAGAGCTTCAGGTGTACGGTTTGATATAAGGAAAGTAGAACCTTACAGTGGTTATGACAAATATGATTGGGAAGTACCTGCAGGCAGCAACGGTGATATTTATGACAGGTACTGGGTAAGGATGAATGAGCTTGCACAATCTGCAAGAATTATTGAACAAGCGTTGGACTCTCTGCCTGATGGTGATTATCAGACTAAAGTTTCAAGAAACATAAAACCGCCGGCTGGAGAGGTGTATTTCAGGGTTGAAGGTACAAAGGGAGAAGTTGGTTTTTATGTTATTAGTGACGGGACTGACAAACCTTACAGAATGAAAATAAGAACTCCGTCGTTTAATCATCTTAATGCATTAAATTACGTCTTGAAAAATAATTATATTGCAGACTTTCCTTTAATTTTAGGAAGTTTTGATACAGTCATGGGAAGTGTTGACAGGTAGGGGTATATATGGTTTGGTGGCTTGCTTTACTTTGGGCATTATTAAAATTAATAATAGCATTTTTATTTATTTTCCTTACAGCTCTCATCCTTATTTATATGCTGAGGAAGGTAATGGGTCATATGCAGTACAGAATGGGCCCAAGACACCATGGTCCTCACGGAATATGGCAGACTGTTTTTGATGCAGTAAAACTTCTTGGCAAGGAAGATATAATACCTGACGGGATTGACAAGTATGTTTATGTTTGGGCCCCTATAGTTGCATTTGTACCTTCACTTACTATTTTTACATTTTTACCGTTTGCCCCAAAAGTCGTAGCTTCAAATTTTGAAATCAGCCTGTTTTTTATTCTTGCTATATTGGGGTTATCTACCATCTCTCTTTTAATGGCAGGCTGGGGTTCAAATAACAAATATTCACTTATAGGCGGAATAAGAGGAGCTGCACAACTGATTTCTTATGAGATTCCTCTAATCTTATCAACCATAGGTGTCGTTATTATGGCCGGCAGCATGAATTTGACGGAAATAGTAAATGCACAAATCAGAATCTGGTATATAATTCCTCAGATTATAGGGTTTTTCATATTTTTTGCATGCGGTCTTGCAGAGATAAATCATACTCCTTTTGATATACCTGAGGCAGAGTCAGAAATTGTTTCAGGTTTCAATACAGAATACAGCGGATTCAGATTTGCGGCTTTTTTTCTTGCCGAATTTGTGAACCTGTTTATCATATGTGCATTGGCGGTATTGCTGTTTTTGGGAGGCTGGAAGCCTTTCACAAATCCGATCGCCGGAACAATATGTTTTATCGTCAAGACTTATGTATTGATTTTTGTGGCAATGTGGGTTCGTTCAACATTCCCAAGATTCAGGCTTGATCAGTTTATGAATTTTGGCTGGAAGTTCATGCTTCCGCTTTCTCTTGTAAATATTTTTGTTACAGGAGTGATTGTACTGGTTGTTGATAAAATCAGATAGTTTTTATTTAAAAGATAAAATCTTAAAAAGGGGACGGAAATTAAATTAACAGGTAAAGGTTTATTTAAGGGATTGAAAGTAACGCTTAAGACTTTTTTCATCAGGCCGGTGACTGTAATGTATCCTTATCACAAGTTGCCAGTTCCGGACAGAGGTCAGGGATTAATAAGGCTTAGAGCAACACAGCTTGAGCCGGAGCCCAGATTTAAATGTACGGGCTGTGGGATATGTGCCAAAAATTGCCCGCAGCATTGTATCGAAGTCGTAAAAATGGAAAAAGACAAGCAGCCGGAAATCTATACTGTTAATTACGGGATTTGCATGTTCTGCAGGATATGTATCGATGTCTGTCCGTTTAATGCACTTGAGCAGACACAGGAATATGAGTTTATCGGAGAGTCAAGGGAAGAGTTTATAAGGACAAAAGAACAGCTTATGATGAAAACTGTTTTTGTTGAACCTGAAAAAGAAACCAATGTTTCAGGAGAGACAGAAT
>JAMCVO010000218.1 GCA_023475715.1 Actinomycetota bacterium | reverse complement strand
TCCTTTAGTATAAATTCTTTATAAAAATTTGGTGAAAAATATGCTATTGCATCATCCTGCAAATATTGACAAACATAAGGTGTCCAAATACCATACCAATTTACTGTATATCCGCCGAATTTGGATTCTGAAGCAATTTTATTTTGAAGCTTTGCAACATCTAAAAACACTTCGCTGTATATAGAGCTCATCTCTTTTACTTTATCTGGATTATCATATAGTTCTAGAGGAAGGCGGGTTTGCCCAAGAGCAGCTGCCATCATATCTGCAGGACCTCTCAAAACAGTTGAACTGCTTACAGGATATTCGTTACCAAAATGTTCCACTAATGCTAGCTGAAGTTCAACAAGCTTAGATAACCATTTATTATTTTCAGAGATATCTATATTCTTACAAAAATCGTCCCAAGTATTTATAAAAGTTTTTGAATAAAAAGAAGTCCTTGTAGAAAATACTTGGCATCCTATAATAGCCTCCATCCACGGAATAAATACATATGGAACAACAGACCATAGTAAGTCTCCTCCTATCTTTTCATTCATTAAGATCAATCTATCAATATCTTTTATAAAAGATTTTATAACAATATCGTCTGGCTTCACTTCTCCACTTTCAGAAATAGTCTTATTTGTCTTTTCATAAATTCTTCTAAACTCTCCACTCCAAACATGCGCTCCAATCAGTGGTCTATCTACTTCTTCTCTATTTATAAATGCTTTATTTCTATAATAAAGTTCATCTAGATCTCGTGTAATTTTTATCATGCTTAACCCTTCCTCCTTTAATTTTTTTTATTATATACTTTATTTTAAAACTCTTTAGTAATCGCTCCAGATAAGAAGAAACTCTACCTCTTACCTACAACCTGGTTTCTAGTAGCAATAACCGCTATTAGAAGTGCTAAACCGTAAACTATTTGTTGAGCCGATGTAGGCATTTTGAAAGCAGGTAAAAGCCCCGTAAGAATGATTAAGATAAAAGCGCCTGCTACAGTTCCTAAATAATTACCACTACCCCCTAAAATTGAAGCCCCGCCAATAGCTACTGCAGTTATAGACAAAAATAAAAATGGATCTCCCATTCCCAAGTAAGATTGCCCTATATCACCAACTAAAATAATACCACCCAAACCTGAAGCAAATCCACTTATGCTGTAAGCAATTAATTTATTTACCCGAACATTAACACCTGAAAAAATTGCTACCATTTCATTATTGCCAATTGCGTAAAAGCGTTTACCCAATGGTGAATGTGAAAGTATAATTGTAACGATTACTATTATAAAAACCCAAAATATAAAAATAAATGGTATCTGTTTCACGTTTCCATTTGCTAAAAATCTTATTATAGGCGGTGCATTACCACCATATGTTCCGCTAGTTATGCCTAGAAGTCCTCCCGTTAATATGGAATTCATTCCTAAGGTCATTATTATTGGTGGAATCTTAAGGTAAGAAACTCCTAACCCATTAATAACTCCAACTATTGTTGCTCCAAATAAAGTAATAAGTATTATTATGAATAAATTGATATTTTGACCAGCACTCATGCGGGTCAAAAAAATTGCAGCAATATTCACTGTTAGCGGAACTGAAAGATCTATCCCACCTGTAATAATTACAAAAGTTTGACCTACTGCTATTATCCCAAGTATTGCGGATTCTATGGCTATAATTTTTAAATGACTTACACTTCCAAATCCAGGGCGCAGAATACTAACTATAATTAACATCAGTAAGGCAATAGCATAACTTAAAAAGATTACTCTGTTCCGTTTTAAAAATATGCTTAATTTATTAGCTTTATTCATAATCTTATTTCCTCTTTTCGTTTCATTAAATCCATAGCTGAAACAAAAACTATGATTATAATCAGCAACAACCCCTGGAATAATGAGGACCAATTAGATGATATATGACTAAAGATAAGTAAATCAGCAATAAGTTTTAGTATAAATGCACCAATAATACCGCCAACAATGCTTCCTTTGCCGCCAGCTAAACTTGTACCCCCAATAACAGCAGCTGCCACAGATATCAAGATAAAACTGTTTCCTGCCAAAGGTGAACCTGCAGTCACTTGGGCTGTTCGAAATAGACCGGCACAAGCTGCAAATAATCCTGAAAGAGCATATACAGCAATTTTTATTCGATTATTATTAATACCATTTAGATATCCTGAATTTTCACTGCTTCCCAATGCTAATAAATATATCCCAAAAGGTGTATTTTTAATATATAACCACAACCCTGCCAAAGCCAATATAATAATCAGAGATAAAGGAATATTAGCTGGTCTTGCTAATAATGTATTTATAAATGGTTTTGGAACATTGCCTCCTTCTACCGGTAGTACCCAGAGGGCAATACCGCCATAAATTGACCAAGTAATGAGTGTAGCAATGAAAGGTTGTATTCTTAATTTTACAATAATAAATCCATTTATAGATCCGAGAACGGCACCCATAATAAGAAGACCAATGCTTAAGCCTATCATGCTCCCTAAATTATCAGTCATTTTGATAGCTGCTAAACTATTGGTCAAGCTAAGTATGCCACCCAGAGATAAATCTATCCCTCCTGTAAGTAGTACAACAGTCTGCCCAGCTGTTGCAAAAATTAATGGCAGTGTTGCATCAGTTTTAATTCCTAACCAGCTTAAATTAATTGTATTTGGTTGGATAATCCCTATTATAATAATTAATAATATCAAAACTATATATGGTATTAAATTAACCCACTTTAAATTTAATCTATCAAATAACGTCTTTCCTTTTATTTTATTTACTTTAACCTGCATTAATTTTACCCTGCCATACCATTATGATTTACTATTTCACCTACTGAAGCACGGATAATATTTTCTTTTGTCAAATTCGCTCCATTTAACTTTACTTTAACCTGACTATCATACATTACCAGCACACTGTCGCAAATGTTTACCAATTCATCTATGGTAGTTGAGTAATATAATATGGCATCACCATCTGCAGCCATTTTCTGAATCATATTGAATATTTCCACCTTTGTTCCTACATCTACGCCCCTAGTAATATCATACATCAATAAAATTTTTGGTTTAGTTGAAAGAAACTTTGCAATTACAACTTTTTGCTGATTTCCTCCACTTAGATTCATTACCAAAGTTTCTGGACTTTCAACTTTAATTTCCAGTTTCTTTATTAGATTCATGACCAACTCATTCACTTTACTATTGCTTATCAGCCCATATCTTGTCAGCTTACCGAGTAAAGGAAGTATTACGTTTTCTTTTACTGAAAGAGAAAGAATTAGGCCTTGTGTTCCCCTATCCTCTGGTACTAAGGCTATTCCATAATTCAGACTATCACGAGGATTTTTAATCCTTATTACTTTGTTATTGATTAAAATATTGCCTGTAGTTTTGTATAATCCAAATAGTGAAAGAAAAAGATAATCCTGTCCCTGACCGGCCAATCCCCCTACTCCTAGTATTTCACCAGCGTGTAATTTTAAATCAACATCTATTAAAAAATGACCACAAGATAATTGTCTTGTTTCTAAAACCACTTCTTTTTGAATAATACTTTTTTTCTCTGGGAAATAACCTTTAACCTTCCTGCCTAACATCAATGATATTAATTCATCAGAATCAGTCTCTTTCATCGCTAGAGTACCAACATTTTCACCATTTCTAAACACGGTAACTCTATCAGCAACTTCTTTTACCTCTGCCATCCGATGTGAGATAAAAATGACAATTTTCCCATCCTTAGCCATGAATCGAGCTATTTTTAGTAACCATTTAACCTTGTCTTCTGTTAGTGCTGAAGTAGCCTCATCTAAAATAAGAACTTTTGGGTCGCGTGCTAAAACTTTGATTATCTCAATTAATTGACGTTGGCTTAAAGGTAATTCACTGACCATAGCTTTAGGATCAATTTCTGAAACTTCGTATTGATCAAAAAGCTTTTGAGCTTTTCTAATAAGAACATAAGGATTTGTAATTCCAAACCGAGTTACTAAACTATGTCCAAAAAAGATATTAGTTGCCACATTAAGATCCGGGATTAAACTTAATTCTTGAAAAACTGTACTTATTCCAGCCTTAATAGCGTCATTTGGTCCTTTTATAGATAGTGGTTTACCAAATAATATAACTTTGCCGCTATCTTCTTTAATAACTCTACTTAAAATTTTTATAAGGGTACTCTTTCCAGCACCATTTTCTCCGAGGAGAGCATGGACTTCCCCACAATTTGCAACAAAATCTGCGTCTACTAATGCTTTGACCTGACCGAAAGATTTTGATATATGTTCCATTTTTAAGTCTTCCATGCTCTCCTCTCATTACATCTAAATAACTTTAATAATCGCCTATTCGAATGCCTTTACTACCTCTTCAGGAGTAAGTTGTACTGGAAAATCTGCCGGAAATACTGGCCATATAAATCCTGGCGGGTAATCTTTAAAAGCTGTTTTGTCAAACTCAATTTTTATAAGAGGTACACCAATATCAATACTAGTATCTGTAGCAAGAAATATTGGATCTAACTTAACACTCTTTGGAGGATTACCACCTTCAAGAATATCTACAGCTGTTTTTAACGCCATAGCTCCTAATCCTGTTATATTACCATAAGCAATAAAATTTACATTATTATCTAATGCACCTACCAAATCAATGTTGTAATTAATAGCTTCACTCATTGGAACCATTGGTAGATTAGCCTTTTTTAGTGCATTGATTATTGATATTATATAACCTTGTGTAAAAACACCATCTACTTTTGGATTTGCCGCTAGAACACTGCTCATACCCTGCTCTGCAGGTCCTTGCGCATATTGACCATCATATTCGCCAACTATTTTGATATCTTTATACTGATCAATTATCGAACGTCCACCATCATATATAACTTTAGAAATTGGAGCACCTGGCAACCCTCTATCCATTACTAGATTACCTTTAAAATTCATTGCAGCAACTAGGTATTTAGCTAATAGTGGTGGAATTTTTTCCCAATCTTCTTCTATTTTCCATACTTTATCTGTTGAAGGTAC
>JAMCVO010000542.1:4519-5043 GCA_023475715.1 Actinomycetota bacterium | reverse complement strand
AAGCCTTGTCCTGCTGCACTCTGTTTAATTAATTCCACTATGGGTATAAGCTGCACCATGGAAATCAAAGCTCCTAAAACAAAGACAAGAAGCGACAGTAAGAAATAATAATTTTTCAATCCGTCATATACGGCTGCATAAAATATTATGTAAAACAATATTATGATTGAGCTGTAAAGAAAAATCTGGGGGCTTCCTGCAAAAAAAGAAAATGAATAAAAAATTGAAGCCAGCAATATGAATTCGAACCTTCTGCTTTTACGGAATTTCTCAAGCAGCAAAAGAATCAGCGGAAGCCATGCCATCGTATATAACTGCCACGGGTGACTGCGCTGTGCAGTCATTGAACCGCTGAACATAAAGATAAGCCCGCCTGTAAAAGCACCGAAATAGTTTATTTCATATTCCCGCAGAAAAAAATATAAAAAAATGCCTGACATCGAATAATGCAGAAGTATGGACAGATTATATGCAGCAGCTGGCGAAAAAATAAAACCAAGCATAAGTGTTACAGGGTAAAACAT
>JAMCVO010000542.1:0-4509 GCA_023475715.1 Actinomycetota bacterium | reverse complement strand
AAGTATTGTAACTTTTTTATCATTATAGACATCAGTATAATAATAGTTTCTGCTCACTTCATAAATTTTAAGATTCTTTATTTCAAGATCAGTTCCTGCATTTGTGAATATCCTCAGACTGACATCGAATAATGCAGAAGTATGGACAGATTATATGCAGCAGCTGGCGAAAAAATAAAACCAAGCATAAGTGTTACAGGGTAAAACATGCTTGATTCACTGTATGCTGTCAGGGGATAACCGCTGAAATTAAACATATTCCAGAAGGGAAACTGGCTGGTTCTAAGAAGATTTTCAACAAGCTCATGTGCAGGAAAAGCGATCCCTGCTGCATCGCCTCCTCCAAGGATATAGCCGGATATGTTTAGACCATATCTGAAAAAAATAAAAGGGAGGAAAATAAATACTGCAATGATTATTAAATTTATTTTGTTTCTTTTTAAAAAAGCGATCATTATTTAAATTTTACTTTTTATTTTTTCAAAAAAACATATTACAAGATTTTTTTTTAAATTATAATAGACAGCAAAACAATATTTAGAATATCTTGAACAAATGGAAATTTACTTATCAATTATAATTCCCTGCTTTAATGAACAAAACCGGATAAGCCCGACCATAGAAAAAATTATAGAATATTTTCATACGGTTAACCAAAACTATGAAATTATAGTTGTGGATGATGGGAGCACCGATAATACGGCAGCGGTTGTAAACAACACTTTGAATGGGCTGGAGGACAAAATGCTGAGATGCAGAATAGTCCTTCTCAAAAATGACAGAAACTATGGAAAAGGCTATTCCGTAAGAAAAGGCGTTCTTGCTTCAAATGGAAAACTTATCTTATTTACAGATGCTGACCTGTCCACACCTATAGAAGAAATCGAAAAATTCTATAATTTTAAAAACAATGGTTACGACATTGTGATAGGCTCAAGAGGCTTAAAACAATCCCATATCATAAAAAGACAGATAAAGATAAGAGAGATAATGGGTAAAACCTTTAATTTTATGGTTCGAAAGATAACAGGACTTGAGTTTTTTGATACACAGTGCGGTTTTAAACTTTTTGACAGGAATTCAGTTGATCGTATATTTCCTTTGTTGAAAATAGATGATTACAGCTTTGATGTCGAAATTTTATATGTTGCAAAAAAAATGGGCTTTTTAATAAAGGAAGTTCCTGTCGAATGGATAAATTCCGAAGATTCCAAAGTTGCAATCATAAAAGATTCTTTAAAAATGCTTAAGAGTATTTTAAAGATAAAAAAGATACATTCTTAAAAATTTATAAACCGGCTTATTTTTTTAAAATTTATAAAACCGATTATTTTATATGACAGAACTTAAAGGTCTTAAAAAAATCATAACTTTTGCCGACACAAGATACAAATTAATTGCAGGTCTTGTCTTTTTATTGATTTTCATCACAGGTTTAAGTATTTTCAGCGGTTACGGAATTTCTTACGATGAGCATATACAGAGAAATATAGGATGGACAAATATAAATTATTTTGAAAAAGGTGACCAGAGTCTCGTAACAATGAAAGACAGGTATTACGGGCCGGCATTTGAAATATTGCTTGCACAGATTGAAAAATCATTCGGTATCCAGGATAAATCCAGGGAAATATACCTGATGAGACATATTATCAATTTTTTTATTTATTATGCAGGTGTTGTTGTCTTCTATTTTTTATGCAAAAAAAGATTCAGGAGCTGGAAGGCAGGGCTTCTCGGGAGCATCTTCTTAATATTGAGCCCGAGAATATTCTCTGAATCTTTTTATAACTCAAAAGACATACCTTTCATGTCCCTGTTTTTAATCAGTATCTTTACACTGTATAACTTCCTTGATAAAAAAAACACTGCCAATGCCATTATACATTCCTTTGTGTGCGCACTTACCATTGATATCAGGATAATGGGAATACTTATTCCCCTTATTACAGCAGTTTTTTTCATAATTGACTTGTTTGTATTTAAAAAGAATAAAGAAACAACACTGCTGAACCTCAGGAACTTTCTATTATATTTTTTTATCACGATTTTTCTAACAGTGTTATTCTTTCCCACATCATGGACAAATCCGATTTATAATTTCGGGCAGTCTTTCAAAATAATGAGCCAGTATGCATGGCGGGGTTATAATCTTTATCTTGGTGATTTTATAAGAGCCGATCATATCCCGTGGCATTATTCTTTTGTGTGGATTTTAATTACAACTCCGTTAGCGTATATTCTGTTTTTTCTCGCAGGTGTTTATTATGTCTTGAAAGCCTTTTTGAAGGACCCGCTTGATGTCTATAAAAAAAACAGTATTTCCATTATAAACATTCTGATATTGTCCATGTCCATAGGTGCAATAATTATTTTAAAATCAGTTTTATATGGCGGCTGGAGGCAGATATACTTTATATACCCTTGCCTCATATTTATTTCCATTGAGGGCCTGCATAGTGCGGCGGATCACCTGAAAAATAAAAAAAACAGATATACCGGTCTGCCCCTTTCCTGCAGATCTTCATTTAATATAAAGCTTTTATTCAATAGAACCATAACTGTCATTATCTGTCTGATACTGATAACTTCAATGATGTATTCAGTAATAACTATGGCTGTTTGCTATCCTTATGAATATATTTATTATAATTTTCTTGCCGGATGGAATCTTGAAACAGTAAAACAGGCTTTTCCCCTTGATTATTGGGGTATTTCTTACAGGGAAGGCCTTGAATATATACTTAAATCCGATACAAGAGAAAAAATAAAAGTATTTACAACAAACAATGCGGCAAGGTGGAATTATTTTATTCTTGATAACACGGAAAGAGAAAGATTAAATTTCGTTGACAGTCCGGATGAGGCTGAATATTTTATCGGTGATTTTATTAACTTCAATGGCAAATATAATCTTAAAAACATAATATATGAAGTAAAGATAAAAGATACCTCAATACTTGTAATTTCCAAAAACTTTTAAATTTTAAAACCTGTGCGCTCTTAAGGTATTAAAAAATGGACAGATTCATACAATTTTTAAACAGAAGATATAAACTCATAATTGTTATTTTCTTTGTCATTTATTTTATAGCAGGGATTTTAATATATAAGGATTACGGGATCTCACTTGATGAGCACAGCAGGCGTGATTCCGGTATGGTTATAGTAAAATATTTCCTTAATGGTGACAAGGCACTGCTCCAGTGGAAGGACAGGTATTACGGGCCTTTCCTCGAAATAATTCTGATATTAATCGAAAAGTCCTTTAATTTGACCGCCGAGCTTCAATCCGTATATTTCATGAGACATCTGGTTAATTTCCTTGTCTTTTTCATAAGTGTCATAGTCTTTTATAAAATGTGTAAATTTTTATTCAAGGATTGGAAATACGGATTGATTGGCAGCCTGTTTTTAATATTATCACCGAGAATTTTTGCAGATTCTTTTTTTAACTCCAAGGATCTTGCCTTCATGTCTTTTTTCCTCATAAGCATGTATACAATGATGAGATTTCTCGAAAAAAAGAGTCTTGCTAATGCAGCGCTCCATTCACTTGCCTGTGCCGTTGCCATAAATGTAAGGATAATGGGAATACTTATACCGCTGATGACTGTTGTTTTTTTTATACTTGATATATTAATAATTAAAAATGAAAGCCTGTCAAAAAAAACAGCATCAAGAAATTTCCTGATATATATTCTGACAACTGCATTTGTCTCCGTACTGCTCTTTCCGACTTCCTGGTCAAATCCACTTTACAGCTTTTTACAGGCATTCAGTGAGATGAGCAGATATCACTGGAATGGTTATAATCTTTATCTTGGAGAATACGTACCTGGCGGTAAGGCACCATGGCACTATACTTTTATTTGGGTCATCATAACTACTCCTCTTTTGTATACCGGACTATTTTTTGCAGGAGTATTTAATGCAGTAAGACTGTTTCTAAAAGACAGTTTTGATTTCTATATAAAAAACAGACATATCATTATGGCGGTTTTGCTGTTTTTTTTGCCCCTGGCAGCATTGATAATCTATAAATCAGTTTTATACGGCGGATGGAGGCAGACTTTCTTTATTTATCCCGCATTTCTGCTTATGGGTATATATGGATTAAATTTTATGATTGAAAAAATAAACTTGAAAAATATTAATTTTAAAAAACAAATGCTGCGTAAAAAAGTAATCTTTGTTTCGTTATTCGCAATAATAATATTAAGTTTTGCCAATACATTATATTTTATGGCAGCCTACCATCCTTACCAGAACATGTATTTTAATATTCTTGCAGGTAAAAATATGCCGGAAGTCAAAAATAACTTTGAAATAGATTACTGGGGGGTTACTTACAGAAAAGGGTTCGAATATATTCTTGCTGCAGAAAAAAATAAGAATATAAAAGTTTATGTATCAAGCTATATCGGAAGATGGAGTGCTGAAATTTTGAACAATTCAGAAAGATCAAGGCTGATTTATGTGGACAATCCTGATGATGCCGATTACTAC
>JAMCVO010000270.1 GCA_023475715.1 Actinomycetota bacterium | reverse complement strand
TCTGCCGTCCTTTCTGTAACAATAACATACATAATATTCATAATTCCAACTCCGCCAACTATTAAAGAAATGGCTGCAATGGAAATAAGCAAAGCGGTAATGCCTCCAAAAATAGTATTAAATGTATCCAGCGCCTGCGCTTGAGTAGTAACAGTGAAATCATCTTTTACCGGATCTTTTATAGCATGCAGGTGCCTCATAGTTCCGCGGATATTTTCTGCCGTTGCTTCTGACATATTTATGTCCTTTATCTGCACAACTCCGACTAATAAATAATTTATTCCCAGCATTTTTTTCTGAGCCGTATCAAGCGGTATATATATTATATCATCTGCTCCCCCGCTTAAAGCTCCCTGCGGATTATAAACTCCGATAACCTGAAAATTTAAATTTCCAATCTTAACTAATTTCCCTAATGGCTCGTCCTGTGAAAATAAATCTTTTGCCAGATTGCTTCCCAATATGGCAACTTGCGCAACTCCAGTATTTTCTGCCTGAGTAAAAAATCTCCCCTCTCTTAAAGTATGCTTGTCAATTGAAAACATTTCATCTCCAACGCCATAATAAATTATGCTTTTTGCATTATCTCTATAGCTTGCCACTGCCTGGCCGGTTGCAATTCCATAAGCGCCGGAAACATTTCCTAATTTTTTAATGGAATCCAAATCAGATGTTTTAAACGATGTAATCTGTATCGTGCTGGTTGCCCGGCTCAAATCAGCTGATCCGGCATTGCTATTAGCTCTATTTTTAGTTGTAGCGGGGACCCTAGTTTCAATAAAAAGAGTATCAGTGCCCCATGCAGCTAATTGCTGATCAATCAAACTGCGAAATCCGGCTCCCGCAGATAAAACCATAATCACTGTGGCAATTCCAATAACAATTCCCAAGGTCGTCAAAACCGTGCGAACCGGATTCGCCGACAAAGCCCTTATAGATTGTTGCAATGCTTTACTATTCATGACGAAGTTTATAAAGTTATAAAGTTCTTAAAGTTTATAAAGTACAGATTTATAACGTTTTAATCAAGCCTGAAGTTAGCCGAGAGATTTCTAAGCATTGATTATATAAATCATCGTACTGAAATTTATCTATGTAATTTAATTTAAATGCGACACTTAGCATTGACCTGACTTCTCCTGCAGACCCTTTCGCTATGAATAAAAACTTTACTAATTCCTTATTGCTTTGTCGTTCAAAACCTTCAGCGATATTATTAGAAATACTTACTGCAGCTCTTTGAATTTGATCCTTAAAACCATAATCTTTATTACTTCTAAAAATACTATAAATTTTTACAGAAAGTTCAGTTCCCTTTTGCCAAGAAATAATATCTTCAAATTTTTCTATTTTCATAATAGAGGTTTAAAATTTATAAAATTATAATTTCTGTACAAATAACTTATCAATTTTTATAGATTAATTTCACTTGATTAACTTTATAACCTGATAAACTTTTTACTCGTAGCGGAGAGCTTCTATTGGATTTAATTTTGAAGCTTTCAAAGCAGGATACAAGCCAAAAATTACGCCTGTTAAAATAGAAACGCCTACTGCCAGTAAAACAGAACTTATTGAAATCACAAACGCCCAATCATATCCCAAATAACGCATTAATAAAGAAATAAGATAAGAGATAATAATTCCTATTATAATTCCTATAATGCCTCCAAAAAATGTAAGCGTGCCTGCCTCTAATAAAAATTGCCTAGCAATAGCTGCATTGCTTGCCCCCACTGCTTTTCTCAAACCAATTTCTCTTGTTCTCTCTGCAACAGTTGCCAGCATAATATTCAATATCCCAATTCCGCCGACAATTAAAGCAATCGCAGCCATTGAAGTCAAAAACAAGCTTAAAGCATTTGTAACCGTGTTTAAAATATCAACTGCGTCGGCCATGTTTCGCACAGTAAAATCAACATTTTCTTCAGACAATATATGATGGCGCTGTTTCAAAAGATCTGTAACATCTTTAATAGTTTGCTGGATATTTTCCGCTGAATCAACTTTTATATCTATGGCGCGCAAATAATGTATGCCAAGCAGCTGCTGCTGTCCTATGGCAAGGGGCATATAAACTTGATCATCTTGATCTAAAAACAAAGACCCCCCTTGCTTTTCCATAACTCCCACTATTCTCAAAGGAACTCCTCCTGCCTCCTGTTGCGAAGCTGATTTTACCTTAATCACCTGCCCGATTGGATCTACTCCGGAGTTAGAAAATAATTCTTCGGCAACCGTGGCTCCCAAAACAGCTACATTTGCGTTTCCTTGCCCTTCCTGCTGATTAAAAAAGTGCCCTGATTTCATTGACATATTTATGACTTCAGGATAAGTGTATTCCGTTCCCATAAAATTAGTATCAACTGATTTGTTCTGCCATAAAACAGTAGCCGAACCAAGGACTGCTCCAAAAGCAGCCTTCACGTGAGGCACTCTTCCGCTATTTTTTATAGCGTCTGCGTCCTGGTTTGTTAGAGTGGTAACAATAATGCCAAAAACCTGAGCTGGCGGGCCTTTTTCATTGCTCTTGCCCGGCTGAACTGACAAAATATTAGATCCGAGTTTTGTAATCTGACCGATAATCAGGCTTTTAGCTCCTGCTCCCAAAGAAATAATAGTAATAACTCCGGCAACCCCGATAACAATTCCCAAAATAGTCAAAAACGACCTGCCTTTCCTGGCAAGCAGAGTCCTAAAAACTAATTTTATGGTTCCGATGAAATCCATACTCAAAATTTTTGTTAAAATTTTTCAAAACTCCAAATCATAAATCCCAAATCCCAAATAAATCCTAAATTATAATTTTCAAAACTCATCATTGACAGAAAAATAATATTATTATAATGTTTATTATTGGCGTAGTATAAACTTTTTCACAAAACAAGGGAGAACGACCGTGAACCAAGCAAAGTTAGGGGATATAGATATAAGAAATACTCGATGTCCAGAAGGATTTGTAATTGAAATCGAAGGGTATAATAGACTTCCGATGGATATTAATCCTGTTAGTCTATTGATAGCGATATGTCATGGATATTATATTGTAACTGGAATTTTTGTAAGCAATCAGGTAGAATTTCTGAAACGTATTACGGTGCTCGAGTTCGATGAAAATAAAAAGTTTATAAAAGTGCGCATCGCCGCACCTTAACAACCTAACAGTTAAAGGAGTAACAGATATGTTTGGATTTGCTATTATCGGAATTATCGTTTTGATTGTCGTAGGTTGTTTTTTCCCTCGACTTATTGCTTCAATATTAGCTGGTATTATTTTGGGCGGAGGCTGGTGGTGTCTATTTGGCCCAGTAGCTTTTGTCGGTCTTATTATCGACTGCTTACAGATGGCAAAATATTAATGATTTTATCGGGATGTTTAGACAACTACATGCTTGCGATTCGTCGCGGGCTTTTTTTTACAATTTTCAATTTTTTATTCGTTTTATGATTTTGTTATTTAAAATTTATTTGGGATTTGAAAATTGGGATTTGGGATTTATTTAACTAGGTCTTTATCTGCTTCAGCTATTGTCCGTTTTTCTACTTTTTCATCTGAAGTAATGTTTCCATCTTTAATTCTGATAATTCTTTTCGCATGGTTTGCGGTATCAGTTTCGTGAGTAACTAAAATAATTGTGTGGCCGTCGTTATTTAATTTTTGTAAAATATGCATTACTGTGTTTCCTGATTTTGAATCCAAATTCCCCGTAGGCTCATCAGCAAAAATTACAGCAGGATTGTTTACTAAAGCTCTGGCAATTGCCACTCTTTGTTTTTCACCGCCAGAAATTTGGTTTGTAAAATAATTTAATCTGTGCGACATTCCAACGGATTCTAAAGCTTTTTCAGCTAATTTATCAAAATCTTTTTTCTTGCTGTAAACTAATGGCAACTTTACATTATCTAAAACGCTTGTGCGGGCCAATAAGTTAAATGATTGAAAAACAAAACCGACTCTTTCGTTTCTTAACTTTGCCAAATAATCGTCATTAAAATCTTTAGTGTCTTTTCCTTCAAATTTATACAATCCTGAAGTCGGCCTGTCTAAAAAACTCAAAATATGCATTAATGTTGATTTTCCAGATCCAGAGGGACCCATAATGGCAACGAACTCTCCTTCGTTTATTTTAAAACTTACATCATGCAAAACTCGCGTGACAACATCGTCATTAACATAATCTTTTTTTAAATTTTCAACTTCAATTAATGCCATTTGTGAATCTTGAATTTAGTATCTCGTATCTTGAATTGAATTATGAATTAAGAATTATTTTATTCCTTATTCTATATTCTATTCGAGATTCTAGCTTCTAGATACTATATTCTCGTTTTTTTACTTCATGTAAACAATAATTTCTTGTCCTTCATTCAATCCTGAAATAATTTCTATCAATCCCCCGTCTGCCTGCAAGCCTGTTTGCACTTGAACCTGATGATAAGCTTTAGTTTTTGGATTATCAATAACTCTTACGTATTGCTTGTTATCTTTATTAATCACGGCGGTAGATGGAACGGCCAAAGCATTATCTTTTTTAGCAACTAAGGTCGTCATATTTGCCGTCATTCCAGGTTTTATATTCGGGATATTGTCCAAGCTGCCTTTAACTTTATAATTCACTACTCCAGAAATTACTGTTGATGCTGGATTAATAGTTAAAACTTTGCCGGTAAAATGCTGATCGGGACCTAGCGCATCAAAAGTATAATCAATAGATTGGCCGATTTGCAAAGATGCAACATTAGCTTCACTGACATCAGCTTCCGCATGCAAATTTCCAATATCCTGCAGAACTATCACTATTTTTGATGAAGTTGCCTGCTCGCCAACTTTAATATCAACCTGAGTAATCGTGCCAGATGACGGAGCTATAATAATTAAATTATTCAAAGCAGCTTGAGCCGAGTCAACTTGCCCTTGAGCCGAGAGTATCTCAGCTTTAGCCAAATCAACATCAGCTTGTGTCGGCGGAGCCTTTTGAAGGTCTAATTGGCTCTGCGCTTTCTGCAAAGCTATTGCGTCTGAAGCAATTGTCTGCTGAGAGGTTGTAACA
>JAMCVO010000712.1:4376-5054 GCA_023475715.1 Actinomycetota bacterium | reverse complement strand
TCTGGAAAATAGTAAGGGAAAGAATAAAAAGTTAAAAACTTAATTTTGAAATTCCAAGATGCACAAGAAGGGCCTCCTCAACCTCAAATAACCTTTCCTGTGAAATCTCTCCCATAAATTTTACCAATCTTAACTTATCAACTGTTCTTACCTGGTTGCACTTTATTTTAGAATCCAGCTGCAATCCTGAATCAGCTTTGGAAATAAAAACTTCAAACGGATATATCTTATCAATTGAAGTTGTTATAGGAATCAGGGTAATAGTTGCAGAATACTCATTATTCCTGTCGTTTGAAATTATCAATGCCGGCCTTGCCTTACCAATCTCGTGTCCTGCTACAGGATCCAAAGATATCCGCCAGATTCCACCTCTTTTAGGATAATTAATCAATCAGGCCACCTCTCAAGAGTTAAATCTTCCCACTCGTGATTCACTTTTCTATCGGAATCATATTGACTTTTATATCCTTCAACAAGAAGTGCATCTAATTTTTCTTTTTTATCCTTTTCGATCTTCTCTATTATTGCTTCTGTAATAAATTTACTCTTATTCTGATAGGTTTCTATTGATTCAGAATTTTCTTAATTATATTACGCATGACAATCATTTTTTAGATGATTAAAAACCTCAATTTATTTTGAACGGATTGAAATTGGTTTTATAATCATAATAATCTT
>JAMCVO010000712.1:0-4317 GCA_023475715.1 Actinomycetota bacterium | reverse complement strand
AACCCATAGAATGCTATAAAACAAAATAAAAGAGTATCTACCAGCTCGCCTACAACTGTCGAACCTATAGTCCTTGTCCATAGCCACCTGCCCTTAGTCAATATTTTCATTTTGGCAAGAATATAAGAATTGGAAAACTCACCCGCAAAATATGCTACAAGGGAAGCACCTACAATTCTTGGTGTCTGACCCAGTATAGACATATACGCATTCTGCAGATCCCATCCCTGTGCTGGTTTTGCCAGTCCTATCAGCCATAAGATAAGAGACATTAAAAATGCACTGAAAAAGCCGACCCATATTGCTTTCCTGGCTCTTCTGTAACCATAGACTTCAGTCAGTATATCCCCAAAAATATAAGAAAGCGGAAAGATTATCGTTCCGCCATCAAAAGTAAATTTCCATATCTGAGTTATTTTGGTAGATGCAATGTTGGAAATAAGAAGAACAGCCACAAATAATCCCAATATGATATCAAAATATTTATAAGGTTTTGCAAAATCATCCGCATATGTCTGGAAAGTATTGCTTATTTTTCTTTTAAAATCGCCATTTTTAAGATTGTTTTTATTGTCCATGTCTTCTTTCTGCTTTAAAACTCAGGTTTTATATTCTTAGTTAATTAAAATTGATAAAAAGTTTAACTTATTATTTTATAATGTCAAAACAAAAATGAATATCCCTCTTGACTTACCTGTTTCTACAACTAACAATACGAAGAATTATAATTTTTGTAATAATAAATAATAAAATATATAATTAAAATACAAAATTAGCTAACATGTTATAATTTATCTTATAAATTTTATGTAATTTCCGGAGGTTTTCAAATGGCTGAAAATAAAGAAAAATGCAAAAAAGTAGATCCTAAAATAGTTGCATATATTGCAGGCGGAGCAGTTGTGGGCGGTGTTATCGGATATATTATAAATAGAGTTGGTTTTAAGAATATTGCGAAAATGCTAAAGGATAAAAACATTATTTCCCCTAACATTGGAAATTTTCTGGAAGACTTTGATTTAAAATCTTTTACGTCCAAAAACAGCGGTGATTTTGAAGATATCGGGAAAGACTAATTTCTTAAGATATTTAATATGCCAATCAACATATCACTTTAAAAATCCGATCCTGGTATGATTTTAACTTATTATTTCAAAATAAGTTTGCACCCAGCCTTAGGATTCATAGCAAAATCTATATAAGAATATCACATCTGTACACACTGCAACCTCTTGAAATTAAATTACAATTTATATTGCATAATATAATTTGTTTAACATAACCGGAACTTTTGAAACTGCCTTACCGATAACTCCCACTTTTGTGCAGGATGGAACAACTGATGGGAGCATCTCTTCGTTAATATCAAATATATCCAGCAATTTCTTACTCCATTTAAAATTATCGGTTTCCCATAATCCATAAAACCCACTGTCACTTACATCATTAAAATAGCCTTCCGAACCAAGAGACTTCAAAGCAAAATCCTGAAGCTGAATAACCTTATATGTTTTATCCCAGATTTCTGGCTCATTTTTTCTTACCCACATCATTTTTGAAATAATCCATGTGGTATTATTTGGAAAACCAGTAATCATATAATAATCTATCGGGGAAATTCGGGATCCTATCTCCTTAACTTCTATTGAGCTCCTGCTGTCCTGCCATGAAATCATCGGCCTTAGCAATCTACCGGACTTATCTATGAAAATACTGCAGCTTCTTTGAGATGACACTCCTATAGACGATATTTCATTAGGTTTTATGCCGGATTATAAACCGTCTCTTTTATCACCGAAAAAGTATGCTTTATTAAATCCTCAGGATTTTGCTCAATCCAGTTTGGTTTCGGATATAAGCATTTATATTCTTTATAAGCACTGGAAACAATATTGCCTTTCAGATCAAAAATAGCGGCTCTTGTCCCAGTAGTTCCGATATCTATCCCAGCAAGATAAACAGGCATTAAAACCTCCAGAAAATTTATAAACCTATTTTTTTCGAATTCATAAAACTATAATGTTTTCAATATCAATCTCTAATTTTAGAAGTTCTATTTTTATCCTCTTTTCCAATATTGCATTACAAAAGTGCACGATATTTTACCCAAATTAATGCATTCGAACTTGCCAAAGGAAGCCGATATGACTGTTGATTGCAAATACTCAAGTTCAATAAATCTGTTTGGATATTTTACTGATCTTACCTTTGCTCTGTCCCCTTTGGACAGACAAAGATAATAAAAGAATCTGCCTTTTGTATCATGTTCTATGCTTTTATCGAAATTCAGTTTTCCAATTTCATAAGGCATAGGCCTATATGTATCATACTTTTCTTCTGACCATCCTTTTCCGCTTCGAATAACTTTTGGTCTTTTTCTTAAGTTCTTCTCTACCCATTTTTCTCTTAAAAACCATCTGGTTTGAGCAAGCCCGTGTTTTACTTGGGTTTTTAAAGGTTTACCTGTAAAAGTTTTTGTTTTATCATCAAAAGATGGCCTCTGATAGTCATACATAAAAAATGAATATTCAGTTCCATAAATACTGGGACATGTATCCATTTCAACCACTATTTGATTTCCGCCTGTACCATGAGTAGTACCTGCAGTTACTATATATAGATCATCTTCACTGCTTGGCCAGCATTTTACATATTTGTTCCAGTCAAATTTAATTTTTTTCTCTTCTGCTTCTTTTGTCTTCTTTTTGTATTCTTCAAGATCTGCATTTTCATAAAAGCCATGCATTGTATTGGCACCTTCAAATGCTTTGGCTATATAATATACTTCATACCTGCCGATAGATTCTTTAAAGTTGGTTTTTACATATTTTGTATCAGGATGAAGATGTATGGGCATTGCACGTCTTTCATGTGGAACAGGTTCAGGGAAATATCCGTCCTGAAGACCAACCTGGATTGGAAAATTACCGGGATAATTTTTATGACAGTAAGCCCCGACTATTTCTACCGGATATTTTGAATAAAGGTTCCAGAAAGGCAGGTCAAGATACTTGTTTACTAAACCCAAATCTACAAGCAGGCTTGAATCCATTCCGCTTACCTCTATATTCCAGCACATGTTTGCAAGTTCGGGCATTTTATAATAGTCCCTGAACATCATTCCGCCCCAGGGACCTGTCATAAATATTTTTTTGAATTTAAGGGGGTAATTCACAAGACTTGCTATAATTTCATCGTAAGATTTTTTTGGCAAAAGTTTGAGTTCATCGGAATTATCATCTATATAATAATCCATGTGCTCCAATATAAATTTTTTTTGCTTAATCAGTATCGGATAATATATATAATAAAGACTTTTCCAGAATACGGGAGCTGGTTTGATTGAACCTACCGGCACAACCTCATTTCTGCCTAACCTGTCAACTGTTGTCTCTCTTGTAACATCAAGATAAAATATATAATCATAAATTGATTTAAGACCTGATACCGCCGAGCCCATCCCGTAAACAATTACAGCTTGCAGCTTATTGTTATCTATACTTTTTCTTTTTATTTGTGCAATTTTATTCTTTAGGCCTTTTACTTTTTTCTGATCCATTAAATTCTTGAGCCAGCCATTTGTACAAACCACACCAAAGCTCGGATCGTCTGTCAGATATGGTTTTTCAAACTCTTCTATAAATTCTTTTGGCTTATAAAGAGAGCCTGCATCAATTAAATCTGCTTTTAAATCTTTATTTTCCAGCGCTTTTTTTATACCATTTGTAAGTGGGCCAAATCTTGCTCCGATATAACCCTCTATTGCCATTACTATTATTCT
The DNA here is from genome assembly GCA_023475715.1 of Actinomycetota bacterium. Next base: position 536 of record JAMCVO010000712.1, on the reverse strand, counting down.
GCCTTTTTCCTTTTTACTTTTATTTATAAGATCGGCAATAAATCTATAGACATTGTCCTTCCCGGTAACAGCAGAATTTGAAACATACTTACTTATTTCGGGTCTGTTCTCGCAATTTCTTGTACTTATATACCATCCCATTTTTTCCCCTTTGATAATAAAAATATAAAATTAACCACAACTCATTTTTAAAGAAAAATTACCTCTTACAAATTTAATACATAAAATTGAATTTTAGCTAAATCTTATCTCAAGTCTTTCTGCTATTTTGGATAAAATATTAATATTCCCCAATGGAGTTCCGTACAGGGTTTCACAAGTTCCGGAAATTATATGTTTATAACCGGAGTAATTCTTTTTTATTTGCATTAAAGAATTTTCTATTTCATTGCTATTTCCGATGCGAAGCGTTTCTAAGCTCAATCCTCCTCTGGTGCATATATTTTTATCTAATTTTTTCCTATAGCTGTTCTCATCACTTATATCGCCCAAAGGCTCCGGAGTTAAGCTCTCAAAGATATCAGGATTCCCATCAA
>JAMCVO010000220.1 GCA_023475715.1 Actinomycetota bacterium | reverse complement strand
TATAATACCGCCTATTATCGCAAATGGTGCAAAATTAATTATTTCATCAGCTTTCAACTTCCTGTATTTTGCAATGTAATATGATAATGCAATTGCAGTCAGAAGTCCTATTGCTATAAGAATTCCATACCACCTTATTTCAATTTTTCCAAAAAGATTAAATGCTACCGGATTTATGTTCAAATTGTCCTCCAAAAATATTAATTAAGATAAAATTTAAAATCAAAACAAAAACATGAAGATATATTATCATTTTTATTTACTTTTTTTGCAATCAGTTCTGCATTTTTTATTTCGCAATTTTGAGACTCTTATGGTTTTTCATTAAATTCCCCTATCTCAACTAAAGTTTAATTTAAATTTTTTAATATAGATCTAATTTTTCTATTCAGATATTTAACATAAGTAAGGAGAAAATAATTATTTTATATTTAAGAGTATCTGTCAAATGATTTAATTAATTTGCCTTCTGAAAATTAAATACGAACTGATTTTTAGTGATTATTTTTCAGCATTTTTTTAAGTTTCAATAACTTTCTTTTTATACATCATCTCTTCAGCTTCAATAATTACTGAATTAATATCTTTATGTTTTTCAATCTTGGTCGATCCACCCATTGAAATGCTGATAGGGATTTTTTGCCCATTTGATTTTAAGCATTCCTTCTCTATTCGATTTATAATATTAATAAACTCTTGTTTTGGAGTTTTAGGCAAAAGTATGATAAACTCATCACCGCCCCATCTTGCAACCACATCTTCCCTTCGGAAACATTTTTTGAAAATTTGAGCACACTTACAAAGCAGGATATCGCCCTCAGCATGCCCAAACATGTCATTTGTAAATTTCAGCCCATTAACATCAGCCATTACTATGCTTAAGGGAAGCTGCCTTTCAGTATCCAGCTTTTTTAACTCTTCTTCAAAATATGCTCTGTTAAATAAACCTGTCAGCTTATCATGAAAAGATAAGAATTTTAGCTGCTCTTCAATTTTCTTACGTTCGGTTATGTCTCTTACTATTCCCTCATAAAAAGAAGGCTTGCCATTTTCATAAACCACCCTGGAGCTTATCTCAACATATATAAGGGATCCATCCTTTTTCTTTAACTTTGTTTCAAATGCCCTATCTCTCTTGCAGGTTTTTGGTCTGTCATCTTTAGAAGCATAAAGTTGTGTTGGGATATCTATATTAAACAGCTCTTCTTTACTGTTATAACCTAACATCCTGACTAGCGCAGGATTTGCATCAATATATTTTCCTTCTATTGTTGACTCGTATATTCCGTCAAGTGACCTTTCGAATAGTGACCTGTATTTATCCTCATTCATTTCTAATTCTTCCATATATTCAGAATTTTTTCTTCATTTTTAATCAACTACATTTTAATACGAATAAGCACTAACGATAACTCTTATTGACAGAATTGTCAATATTCTTTACCAAAAAATTTAAAATTATTTTATAATTCACTTGTGAGCACTAACAAAAACAAAAATCACTCAGAGGAGAACTTTTATATAGCGTTTAAAAACTTGAAAGAAAGTTTAAATTTATCTTTGGGACAAATTTCTATAAAAACAGGGCTTTCCAAGTCCTTCTTAAGTGATATTATGAATAATAAAGTATTACCCCCTAAAGATGAATTTATAGAAAAGATAGCTAAAGCTCTGGGTGTGGAACCTGATTATTTCTTCGAATACAGACTTAGGAGACTGACAGATTTTATTAATGAAAACAGGGAATCTTTAGATTATTTCATTAATAAAAAAATAAACTATCCTAAAAAATAGTTCTCAGATGACTTAGTAAACCCTCAACAATGGCAGCTAGCGATATTCTGTTTTATCAGCCAGTTCATGCAGATAAGTCCATCGTTCAATTTTTTCTTCCAGTTCATTCTGAAGTTTCTTTTGCTCAATAACAAGTTGCTGCAGTTTCATGAAATCTGACCAGCTCTCACTCATCTCCCTGGAAATTATTTTCAGTCTGGTTTCTAATTCTTCAACAACTTTATCGATTTGGACAAACTCTCTTTTTTCAGCAAAGGTAAATTTTATTTTTTGATCTACTTGAGAGCGGCTCACTGTTTCAATTTTTTGTTTTAACTTTGACTCATCAGCCTTCAAACTGTATCCGTAAGTATCAAGATCATTATAAAATTCAATTCTGCCGCCACTTTTCAATGCAATAAGACGATCTGTGGTTTTATTAAGAAAATATCTGTCATGAGATACTACAAGAACTGCACCATGGAAATACTCAAGATACTCTTCTAATACTTCAAGTGTCTGGATATCAAGATCATTTGTCGGTTCATCAAGAAGCAGTACGTTTGGTTTTTCAATTAAAACTTTGGCTAACAAAAGTCTTCTTTTTTCTCCGCCGGAAAGATTTTTAATAAAATTATGCTGCTGACTGCCATCAAAAAGAAATCGTTCCAGCATTTGACTTGCAGTCATTGTATGGCCATTGTTTGTCTCTACATATTCAGCTGTTTGCCTTATATAATCAATCATGCGAATTGAATAGTCCATGTTTTCATTATTCTGTCTGTAATACGCAATCCTGACAGTTTCACCAATATTTATATCTCCTTTATCGGGAGAAACCAACCCGGCTATAAGATTCAGCAAAGTCGTCTTGCCTGAACCGTTAGGACCTACAATTCCTATCCGGTCATCAGGATTTATAATTGTGTTGAAGTTTTTTATTACCATAAGTCCGTCAAATGATTTTGAAACATTATTGAACTCAATAACTTTTTTGCCAAGACGTGTATATGCAACTGGAAGTTCAAGTTGATTCTGAATTATTTCTTTATCTGCTGATTTAATCCCCTCAAATCGCTGAATTCTGGCTTTTTGCTTTGTTGTTCTTGCTTTGGCGCCTCGTTGTATCCAGACCAATTCTTTTAAATAAAGCCGTCTGCGTTTTTCTTCCATTTTTATTTGTGTTTCTTCACGCAGTGCTTTCTTTTCCAGAAAATATTCAAAGTTTCCGTCATATGAATACAACTTTCCTTTATCTATTTCAATTATTCGATTAACAATCCTGTTAAGGAAATAACGGTCATGTGTTACTAAAAGAAGCGCCCCTTTCCGCTGGTTCAAATAATCTTCAAGCCATTTTATCGTTTCATAATCTATGTGATTGGTAGGCTCATCCAAAATCAACAGATCCGCAGGCTGAATAAGCGCCTCAGCCAAAGCAATTCTTTTCCTTTGACCACCTGACAGTTCCCTTATCTTTAAATCTGTGTCTGATATTCCAAGCTTGCTTAAAATATTTTTTGCATGAATTTCCGTATCCCACGCGTCTAAAGCATCCATTTTCATGGAATAATCATCCAGTTCTTTTTGAAGTTCTTTGTCATGGGGGTTTTTCTCAAACTGATTTACCGCAATTTCATATGCCCTAATTGTTTTCATCAGTTGTTGTTCACCATGTAAAATATGCTCTATGACCGTCATGTCTTCATTGAATTCAAGGTCCTGCGAAAGACACTGAACCATCAAATTGTTGCCTCGAATAATACTTCCTGAGTCCGGCTCTATATGCCCGCTGATCATTTTTAAAAATGTAGACTTTCCCATACCGTTGATACCAACCACACCAATTCGGTCATTGTCTTCTATCCCTACAGATATCTTTTCCAGCAGAACTTTCTCGCTAAAGCTCTTCGTCACATTTTCAATCGAAAGGATATTCATTACTTTATTCACCTGATTATTCTACTTTAAATAAATCTTAAGATTCCACCGGATTTAACCAAATATATTCTTTAATTCTTTAACCCAGCTGCGATATTCTTCGTGTTTCCCCTCGCCTATCACATCTTTTTCCAGTTTCTCAAATCGTCTTTCTATTTCTTCCCGAACCTCATCCGTAATTTGTTTATCAGCAATAGGAAAAAGATATTTGCTTTCTTTTTTTATATGTTCGGTTAATAAAAATATATACCCTTCCATATTTACAGCAATATGATATGCATCCGGATTGCCCGCTTTATAGTAAGCCAGAGATTCTGTTATCCCACGGATATAATCCCGCCCGGCTTTATGATCACCTATAAGTTCGTTAATCATTTGTACATTTGCTGCATTTTTAACAAGTTCTGGAAATAAAATTTCTTCTTCTTTCCCATGATGACACTTATCTGCAAAATTATGGAGAAATTCAACCATTTTTTCCAAATACTCCTTTTTTACCTCATTTATGCTTCTTAATCTTTTTACTACCTTACCCATAATTCCAAGCATAATAATTATGCTGCCATGCTCCTTTGCCAAATCTTGTATTGGGTTTTCCATCATTAGCTCCTTCTTTAAAAATTAAAATTCCAATTCAATTCCTTTTACATTGTCTTTTATCTCATTTGCGGAAATTACTATTGAGTTATCATATAGTCAAATTCCTGGCATATTCAAAAACTTCATCAAGTGCTTCGGGATGTTTTAAGATATCCCCTTTAAAATCTATGTTATTATAGACAAAATCTCTTTCATATTTTATATAAAGTACATCAAATAAGGACCTTACCACTTTCCTCGGACATTCAAAAATTGTTCCGTAACTTGAGCCAGCAGTACTTATGAAAATTCCTTTTCTTTCTTTTTGAATAATCCGTTGCTTAAGCTCATATTTCAAAGCCCAGAATCTCTGGCACCTGTCAATAAAAGCCTTCAGATAACCTGAGACAGTCGTAAAAAATACAGGGGAAGAAACTGCAATAAAATCGCAGTTTATTAATTCAGGATAAACATCCTGCATTTCATCTTTAACAGCACAATTGCCGTCAATGGAGCAATGCCTGCATTCCATACAAGGTGAAAAATTCATATCTTTAACGAATATCTTATTAATCAGCACATTATTATGATTTATGTTTTCGTTACTAAGAAGGCCTTTTTCGAAACAGTTCATCAGTTCATCGGTATTACCTCTTCTAGGGCTTCCGTAAACTAAAAGAATTGAAAATTTCTTATTTGTTTCCATATTATTGGAATATTAATTAAATTTTTATAATTTGTATAGCTTAAGCCTTAAAGAA
>JAMCVO010000252.1 GCA_023475715.1 Actinomycetota bacterium | reverse complement strand
CTTTTTTGCACCAATAACTCTTTCCACAATATCTTCCATGGCTTTAGCCTTTTTATAATAGATGTCCATACTCTGTGGAAATACACCGATTGCATCGTATTGGTAAGTCATTCCTCCAAGTAAAATTTCTGTTGCTTCACGGGGAAAAGGCGTATCGAATATTCCTTCTTCCACTCCCTGACTAATTACTTCTGTAAGCAAAGGAACAAATTGATTAATTACCTTTATCATAATTTGCTGGTATATAACCGGATTTTTTTCCTTATAAAGATATTCAATCTTATTTTCTTTCCCTATTTCAAAGCCAAAAGCAACATCTATGATGGCCTGCAGTTTTTGCTGTGCATTCAGCCGTTCATTTTTTGCTATAGCTTTCACTTTTTCGGCAAGGTTATCTACATATCTTTCCATAATAACATCCAATACTTCAACCTTTGATTTAAAATAGTAGTAGAATACTCCCTGGGAAACTCCAACTTTTTTAACGACGTCACTCACTGCAGAAAAGTCAAAGCCTTTTGTAATGAACAGCTCCTCCGCGGCATTCATTATTTCATTTTTTCTCTCCTCCGGTTTTTTGGTTACTCTTGTCATATATATTTCCACCTCCTCTTTAAAGACCAGCTATAACCATATATTAAATGAAGTATAACATATTGACTGACTATCAGTCAATATGTTATACAGGCTAAATTCGAACTTCCCTGTTTCATAAGCAAATTGATGAAAAATCTTAACTTCAATCATTGAAGATATTTTTGGGGAAAAATTAAAAGGATCTAATAAAACAAAGTAATTGAATAAAAGAGCTTATTGATTTTGTCCCTAAAAAAGTATTAAAGGATAGAAATTACGAAATGGAAGAACATGTGGAAAGATTGATAAAGCTTTCAAAGACCCCAATGAAACTCACTAAATTTAACCATAGTTATAAGCAGTGTCATAAAGTGCAAAAATATTTTCCAGGGGTATTTCTTTTAAAAGATGTTGAGTGGGTCCGATAACAAATCCTTCCCGACCTCTCACATCGCAATACTTGCCTTTGAACATGCAGCAGTCGAATAATTTAACTAACCAAACTTTCACTGCAAACTATGCTCGTGCCGGGGGCGCATCTTTAAAAAAGCAGTAAGGAATATTAGCTCCCCTACTGCTTTTTTAAGAAAAATATTCAGCTCAACATAATAATCCGGATATTATTATGAGGGCGGATTGAAGTTATCCTGAATAGTACTAAGTATATCATTGGTGATCTTTATTACATCATCTTTATAAGTTCCTACATTATCTTTAGTAACTATACCACCCCATGAATTTATAAAGGTATATTCTTGTTTTGGAATATAACCATCCAACTGCAGTTTTAGAAGCATAGCACTTATATAACCAACACCATATGGATTTTGAGCAAATGTCCCATATATATACCCATCACTAATCGCCTTTAAAACTACAGGATCATCGTCTATTCCTACATAAATAATTCCTTTAGTTGCATCATTCTTTAACTGGGTCAAAACCATACTTGCAGCCACTGAAGGAACATAACCTGTAGTTATCATGCCATTAAGCTTGTTCCCAAGTGCAGCAATAGCGTTGCTTATCTTGTCAACCGATTCTTCTTGTGAAGAAAGTCCGGCAATTTCCTGAATAATCTTTACGTCCGGATAAGTTGCCACCACTTCTTCTATGCCTTCTTTTCTCAATATAGTATTCGGGTCTTCTACAAATTCCAGTACGTTCAAGATATTGCCCTTTTCACCCATAGCCTTTATTATTGCTTCACAAGCCAGTTTTGCGGCTGCTTTTACATCAGTAGTTACCGTAAAAGGTGTTGGTGTTGGTGTAGTCGGAGGTGTTGAGTGAGCTGCTATTTTAACACCTTTAGCTTTCATCTGTTCCATAAGGCCATTAACTCCATTAGCATCAACCGGACAAACAGCAATACCATTATATCCTTGAGCTACCAGACCTTCAACAAGCTGATTTTCTTCTTCCTGCTTCCAGCCGGTACCATATTGTACATATACCTCAATACCTGTATCTTTTGTAAATGCTGCAATACCCGTTTGGACTGCCTCAAACCATGGATGTGGTGCTGGCATATAGAATGCCAATTTGTAATCTACTTTAGCAGCAGTTGTTTCAGCAGCGGTCGTCTCTGCAGCAGTTGTCTCTGCCGCCGTGGTTACTGCAGCCGTTGTTTCGGTTGCTGCAGCTTGCTTGCATCCTGCAAGGGCAAATACTGCTACTGTAGAAACAATTAGAATTACAGACAGTGACAAGAATAATGTTTTTTTCATGATTGCTTTCCTCCTCTATAGAAATCATTTGATTTTTTTTCTGTTTTAAACTAACTTAATCTTGAGATTTGTTTGGAAGAATAATAGCTGTGGCTTATAAAGATTTTTCAAACAAATCTCTTTTTTATAACTTATAGCTCATCCTGTCACCCCCTCTTATTGTATTAATAAAATCTACAATATGTTTAGCATTACCTCCTTTCTCTTTTATAGAATGTCTTAGCACAGTTATTAAAACTTTTCCCTCTTTATTAGCTTAAAATCGTATTCTATTTTTTATTGAACAGTTTAAATAAATTATTGTATCAGTCTCTTTTGATTAATAATTACTCTTATTCTGTCCAGACCTATGGCAATTAGAAGAATCATGCCTAAAAAAACCTGTTCCCAATAAATGTTTACTCTAAGAAGGACCAGGCTGCTTTTAACAATAACCATCAGCATTGCACCTAAAAACAGACCAAAAGCAGTAATTGTTCCACCTGCAAGCCCGGTTCCGCCAATAATAGCAATAGCAAACGAAATTATCAGCCAATCCTGGCCCGTTGAAGGATTGGCTGATCCCATTCTGGAAACATATAAAATACCGGCAATTGCAGCAAACATACCAGACAGAACATGACTTAAGACAGTAATTCTATCCACATTTACTCCGGAAAATTTTGCAGAAACATGGTTTTCACCAGACGCCAGCATTCTTCTTCCGCTAACTGAATATTTAAAGAATAAAAATATAATAATTAAAATGAAAATAGAGAGATAAAGAAGAAAAGGCACTCCAAGAAATTTTTCCTGACCAATAAATAAAAATGATGCAGGTATATTATTAAAAGGAAAACTCCTGGTAAATCCATATGCCAGACCGGTAAAAACAAACATAGTTCCAAGAGTTACAATAAATGAATTTATACCTAACTTTGCAACTGCAATACCATTTATGGCTCCTGCTATAATACCAACTAAAAGACCCGCTATAACTGCAATCCATCCAGGATAGCTGCGCACTTCAAGCAGGTATCCGACAGTGACAGTTGCCAGCCCTCCTATAGCTCCGATTGAAAGATTCATGTTGCCTATAACCAGAGCAATTGCCTGAGCCAAACCAATGAATATATAAATGGCAAGGGTTCTACCCATAGTATATATATTTAAAGACGTTAAAAAATTTTCAGTGGAGAAAATTAAAATCAAAAATAAGATTAAATTTGAAATAAAAAGCCCGACATTACTGCCTCTCAGCAATGACTTAAAATAATCTTTTTTCACCTTTTTCTCCTGATTTTTAATTAATCTATTTCATGATAGCAATCAGCTATCTTCTGACTGACGATATCATAATCATTATTATATTTATTAAGATTATCAACCTCTCCTATTATCCCTTTGTCCTGAAAGACTAAGATTCTGTTTGAAAGTTTGATGATTTCAGGCATGTCTGAAGAAATCAGAATAATTGACTTCCCTTCTTTACTGGCAAGATTAAAAATTAGCTCATGGATATATTCCTTCGCTCCTACATCTATTCCAACTGTTGGTTCATCAAAAATAAGTATTTCGCTTTCGGCAATAAGCCATTTACCTATACTCACTTTTTGTTGATTTCCTCCGCTTAAAGTATTTACTATTTGGTCCGCTCCGGTAGTTTTGATATCCATCTCTTTAATAACTTCTATGGTATTATCGATTTCCTTTTTTATATTAATAAACCTTAAAATTTTGCTGGCAATTTTACTCCATATCGTAATGGTAATATTTGTCAGAACCGAACTATTAAGCAACAACCCTTCTTCTTTTCTATTTTCTGTAATATAGGCAATTTTATATTTATTTAAGCTATTGGATATGGATTTCGATTCCATTTTTTTACCATTAATGAATATATCTCCACTTTCCTTTTTATCCAATCCTATAATCAACCTTGCCAGTTCCGTTCTGCCTGCGCCAACTAAACCATAAAAACCTAAAATCTCCTTTTTGTACAGGTCAAAACTAATATTTAGTGCTTTATCTTTTTTATTGATATTTTTAACTTCCAGTACTTTCTTATCCTTCTCAACTTTACTATTTTGAAAAGACTTAAATTTTTCTTCTCTGCCGATCATCATTTTTACTAAAGCTTTTTTATCGACTTCATCAATATTATTTGTACCAATATGTTTTCCATCCCTGAGGACGGTTACTTTTTCGCAAATCTGGAAGACTTCTTCAAGCTTATGTGTTACAAGTATTAAAATAATCCCCTTTTTCTTTAGGTCAGAGAGTATCCCAAATAGTTTTCTTACTTCTCCTGCGGAAATAGATGAAGTAGGTTCATCCAAAAGTAAAATTCTTGAATTTGATGCCAGAGCTTTTGCTATTTCTACCATCTGTTTCTGTCCTACACTTAAAGATCCTATGATAGTTGCAGGACTTATGCTTAAATCAACAAGATCCAAATATTTTTTTGCAACCTGATTTATTTTTTTCCAATCAATAATTCTGGTTTTTTTAAAAATTAACATCTTATCCAGCATTATATTTTCCGCTATGCTCATTCCAGGTAATATTTGGAGCTCTTGATTAACTATACTTACTCCCTTTTTTAATGCATCAATGAAGTTTGCGACCTTAAAATCTTTTCCATCCAAGTACATATTGCCTTCATCAGGTTGCCAAACTCCGCTTATTATTTTTATAAGGGTACTTTTTCCTGCACCATTTTCACCCAGTACTGCATGCATCTGACCTTCCGAAAATTCAACATTTACTCTGTC
>JAMCVO010000281.1 GCA_023475715.1 Actinomycetota bacterium | reverse complement strand
ATGATACGTGACAATAATGATATTTTAGATTTATTAATTATATTTCTACATCCGGTTACGGTTATCAGAAAAACGATTAAGATAAAAACAAGAAAAAAAACCTGTAATTTTTCAATTAGTGATAATCTTTCCATCAAATCTCCGATTTTTTATTTTTAAGATTTTCCTTTTCCATCATTTCAATTACTTCTGCATCAGTTGCATCATGCCAGTTTAGATATACCTGGGCAACTGCCATAAAATTATACGGTTTTTCAAGCACATAAATTTCATCAGCGATTTCTTTTATTTCATTAAAAGTAGCTACTCCGGAAACAGGCACTGCAACAATTATTTTTTTGGCATTCTGATTGCGGCACATCTTTATGGAAACCTTCATTGTAGAACCCATGGCAAGGCCATCATCAATTAGGATTACTTCGCGGCCCTTAATACTTTTTAGAGATCTTCCTCCACGCAGAACAGATATTCTTCTTTTTATCTCTTCTATTTGTTCTTTTTTTATAATTTCTATTTCATCTTCAGATACCCATGAGCTTGAATCTTTATTTATATATGCGCTGCCGTCTTCCGCAATGGCGCCAAATCCAGCTTCGGGGTTATATGGAATTGGCAGCTTCCTGCTTATAAGTATATCAAAATCAGCTTTCAGATACCGGGCAACTTCCAATCCAACTTCCACGCCACCTCTTGGAATGGCTAGAATTAAGACATTTTTATTTTTATATTTTGTTAAAACAGATGCCAGTTTTTTACCAGCATCTTTTCGATCTCTAAACATATGTTTGTAAATATCTTATATTTTTATATCTATGATTGCCTAGATAATTCATACTGGCGGTCATTGCTGCCAGGCTATTGCTTCTCTATGGAATTTTGCTTAAGTTAAGCTTTTTTCAATATATATTTATTAATGTTATCAATGCTTTACAGAACTGAGGCAAATCATCAGGAGACCTGGAAGTCAAGATATTACCATCAGTTACGGCAGCATGATCCACAACCTCGGCTCCGGCAAGTTTTAGGGGAGTTTTTATACTGATAAATCCTGTAACTTTTTTTCCTTCAATGACCCCTGCTTCAACCAGCATGAGCGGACCATGGCAAATAGCTGCTATTATTTTACATCTTATCGAAGCTTCCTTTACAATATCAACCATTGACTTTGTTCTTACCATTCTATCCGGTGCATACCCGCCGGGTATTACTACTGCTGAAATGTCATCAATGTTTAATTTATCTGATGAAAAATCTGCTTTTAAGGCTAACCCATGCTTGCCTTTATAAACCTTGTCCTTTTCCGGACCAACAACAATTACTTCATAACCTTCTTCTTTTAACCTGTAGAATGGATAAATTGCCTCTACATCTTCAAATAAATCTTCAATTAAAATAATTACTTTCTTAGACATTTTTTACTCCTTTAACTTATTTTAATTTCTCAAACTGAGTTTTTGGAGCTCCGCAATTTGGGCATACCCAATCATCGGGAATATCCTCAAATTTAGTGCCTGGTTTAACACCATTATCGGGATCTCCAATTTCAGGGTCGTAGATATAGCCGCATACCTTGCATTCCCATTTTTCCATATATCTCCTTTTTACATAATAATATGATAAATTTTATTAATAATATTTTTTGATCTAAAATTAAAACAAATAAGCTAAGCAGAAAGATAAATTAACACTCCTTTTAGCTGCTTGTAAATTTAAATTATTAATATACAAAATGATTTGCTTATGAAGAAATATTATTACAAATTATTTATTTTTGCGAATAATTTAATAGATTAATATTAGTAGATTAATATTGGAATTTAAGATAAATGTTTAAAAATTACGACAGAAAACTCTTCTCCGACATAATTAATTTTTTGTATAACATTTTTAAAGTAGTAAAATATATTTGAAGCATTTTTTATGAAAAAATAAATTTTATTAAAAGTAAGGGAGGTTACAAATGTCAGTTGCAAAAATCACGGAAATTAAGGTATCTTCACCCAAAAGTTTTGATGATGCGATACAGATAGGTATAGCCCGGGCAAATAAAACCTTAAAGAATGTCAAGTCTGCATGGATAAAGGATTTTGAAGTTATGGTAGACGGTGAAGGAAAAATTGCCGAATATCGTATTTTGATGAAGGTTACCTTCATCCTGACAGACTGAAATAATTTGATGGAAAATGTTTAGAAACAATATATAAAACAATACTTACACCACATATACAAGATCTAATTAAGGGGATTCTTTCAATGGAATGCTCAAATTGTAATAAAGCCAACCCGGGTGGATCAATTTATATGCTTGATAGTCAAGTTACGAAACTAAATGACTTTTATTTTATTGCATAATTTATATCGATAAAATATTGACATACTAAAAAGTAATCGATATATTATTATGTAAAAGTAATGGAGAACAACATGAAGACAATAACAGTTTCACCAAAATATCAGGTAGTAATCCCTAAAGAAATACGTGATGGTTTAAAACTAAAACCTGGTCAAAAATTACAAGTGCTTCAAACAGGAGATAGGATAGAATATATTATCTTAAAAGATATTAAAGATGCCAGAGGTTTTCTAAAGGGTATGAATACCGATATTTTAAGGGAAGAAGATAGGATATGAATTTAGTTGATTCGTCAGGCTGGTTGGAATATTTTACAGATGGTAAAAATGCTGAATACTTTGCTCCTGTAATTGAAAATACTTCTGAACTCATAGTCTCAGTCATTAATTTATATGAAGTGTACAAGAAAATATCATCAGAAGAAGATGATAGTGCGGCAATTCAGGCTATAGCTTTAATGCAACAGCCAAATGTTATAGATGTAACTGAATCAATATCAATTCTTGCAGCTAAGTTCAGTATCGATCTTAAAATACCAATGGCAGACAGCATAATATACGCCACATCTAAGATGTATGATGCAATAATTTGGACACAAGATTCTGATTTTAAGAATTTAGAAAGTGTAAAATATTTTAAAAAGGTTTAAGTAAAATCCCAGAAAAAAATTCATTCTGTATATTTGTCTATTATTTTTTCAGCCTTATATTTTGAGATGTTATAACTCTGCCAGCTTTTTTGATTCTTAAGATCTGATTTACTTTCCTTAAAATATTCTGATATTTCTTCAGACATCTGCTTCTCCTTTAAGTCAGGTGAACCTTTAACTGCCATGAAAAGCTTTTGTATTTCAGGTACAGCATCATAGGACAGGCCCTTCAAATAAACCATATCTATCTGTCCCGTTTCAAAATAACGATTAATGTTGTTTTTCGCTATTATTATATCCACATTTGCAAAATTTATTATTATATAAATTGCAAGGGAGATTATAAAATAAGACTTAACTATGGGGAGTTTCTGATACCAGATATAAATAATATTGATAATAAACAAAAAAAATAACATTACCATAAAAGCCTGAACAAATATTCTAAGGTATGTAAATCCATATGCTTGCTCATAAACCAGCATTCTATAAAATGCTGATATCAGTAAAATGAAAGTAAAAACTACTAGTAAGGTAAGAAAAGCCCTGAGAGTAACGAAAATTTTTTTACTATCTTTTTTTACAAATGTAATGCCAAAAATTAAAATTCCAAAGTTAATAATAGTCACAATAATCAATTCAGCAAATCCTCTTCTTGCATATTCTGCATAACTGAAGGTAGAAGGCAGGATATAAGAACTTCCGCCAAAAAGGTATGCAAACTGGACAAAAGAGAATATGGTATAAATGGCGTTTATTAAAATTAATATAGTTAATAAAACTATAGGATCCAAAAATAATTTCCAATTTATTTTGTTATATGTAGAATCCTTTTTTTCATCGAAAGCTTTTAATAAAGACCATAGAAAACAAACCGCATAGACTGAAATTAAGATTATAAGTAAAAAATGCTTGAATATTTTTAATAGAGGTATATTAATAAAGAAATTTTTAAATACAAAATCTGCGGACGAAAGGAGCCATAAAACAATTGCCAGAATTGGAATTGAAATCAATATGCCTATAATCACTTTTGGCAAAATTCTGGTTTTACTATTTTTGCTGCTGTTATCAGTTATTCTGGATAATGCTAAAAATGGCCTATGAATAAATCTAAAAGGTACAAAAATCCTCTTTACAATATCGCCTAAAAATCTTATATCTGACCAATCTGATCTATTCAAATTGGCAACCAGAGAGCTAAGCATAATCATTAAAAGAGGAATAATAAGATAATTTAAAATCCTGAGAATCTGGTTAGAGTAGATAAAGAAAGTTGATGAAAGCAATAATATAGGAACTGTAAATAACCATGCCAAATTATTTAATTTTTTTAAAGAACCCCAAAAACTTACTAAAAGTATGGTCAGGATTAAAACAATGAAAATAAAATAGGAAATCCCCAGTGTCTTATTGTAGAAAAAAATATCGAATAGCATTCCAATTATTAATCCATACAAAAGAAGCCAATATTTTTTATGTTCTAATTCCATAAAATTATATATAAATTTTTATTCAAAACTTTTCTAAAAAACATAAGTATATGGTTTTGGATTTTATGCTCAAAAATATTGATTGAAATGTATATGATTATATACATTATATATATCATTATATACATGTCAATGTCTTTTTTATAAAATGTTAGCTTCTAAAATAATTCTCATGTATTTTAAAAAAAGATTTAATTGGCTGGCCATAGCGAACGAAGTTAGAACCAGGATTTTAAGTTCAGATAAAATTATTTTTATACCGATATTAAATATGTCATAAAAGATTTTACTTTTTAAGGTTAAATATATTCCTGAGCATTTCTCTTTCAGTTGTTCTATAAATATAATAATCTGAATCAATTGTTATTATCTCTTTTATCCCTAATCTTTCAGATATGACAATAAGTGTTGCATCTGCTAAATCCATCGGTATATCAGAGTACTTCTCTGAAAGCCTGATTATTTTATCTATTTCTTCTGTTTTTATATCTTCAACTTTTAATCCGCCAAGTTTTATCCATTTTAAAAAATCTATTTGTGCATTTATATTAAAATCGAGCATGTGGCATAC
>JAMCVO010000230.1 GCA_023475715.1 Actinomycetota bacterium | reverse complement strand
TTTTGGATTTGCAAACAGAAGGTGTTGTTAATAAACAAAGAAATCATATTGATAAAAGAGAGGATTCGGTGGAGTTTTTTTTAAAATATAGAAAAGCTTCCGCCTATTTACAAGCGAATTGGATCACTCCGGTTAAAATAAGAAAGCTCAATATCACAGGAAAAGAAGGGTATTTAGAAATGGATTATGTTAGTCAGAAAATAGAATTTTATAAGAGTAATTATAAGAAATTTAAAAAAAGATATGAAAACTTTTCCGATTATGTTTTAGAATTTTCAAAGCCGGATAAAATAGATATTAAAGTATTAAAAAAAGAGCCGTTGAGAGAAGAGCTTATGTTTTTTATTAATTGTGTTAGAAATAATATTGAAATTGACTCAAGGTTTGCAATAGAGGCATTAGAAATTGCATTAAGCTAAATAAATATGGAAAGTGTAAAAATACACAAAACCGCAGATGTAAGTAAAATTGCTAAAATAGGAAAGGGTAGTGTGGTTTGGAACAATGCTCAAATACGCGAAAACGCGATAATCGGCAAAAACTGCATAATAAGCAGAAATGTTTATATAGACGAGGGAGTTATAATCGGAGACAATGTTAAAATTCAAAACAATGTTTCCGTATACAAAGGAGTGACTATTGAGAATGGTGTTTTTATCGGTCCAGACGTAGTTTTTACAAATGACAAGTATCCAAGGGCTGTTAATAAAGATCGCAGTTTAAAAAAAAAGGAGGATTGGATATTAGAAAAAACAAGAATTAAGCAAGGAGCTTCTATTGGGGCTAATTCAACAATTTTGCCGGGAATTACAATAGGGAGATTTTCGATGATAGGAGCAGGCTCCGTAGTAACTAAAGATGTTGCTGATTTCATCTTAGTTTACGGAAATCCTGCAAAAGTTATATCCAAAATAAATATTGAGTTAAAACGGAAAAAATAGTAATGATAACAATATCTAAGATAAAATTTGACAGAAGCGAAGTAAAGTCTATATTGAAAGTAATTAAATCAGGATCTGTTACCCAAGGAGAAAGGGTTGAAGAATTTGAGAATGATAACGACAAATATATAGACTCTAAATATGCAGTCGCAACTTCTAGCGGAACAAGTGCATTATTTTTAAGTTTGCTTGCATTAGGTATTGGAGCAGGTGATGAGGTTATTACAACTCCATTTTCTTTCATAGCGTCTTCAAACGCAATTTTATATACAGGAGCAAAACCGGTTTTTATTGATATAAACGAGAAAACATTTAATATAGACGCAAGTTTAATTGAGAAAAAGATTAACAATAAAACTAGGGCCATTTTGCCTGTTCATCTTTATGGACTTTCTTGTGACATGGAAAGTATTAAAGCAATAGCAAAAAGAAACAAGCTTTTTGTTATAGAAGATGCATGTCAGGCTCATGGCGCTTTATTCAAGAATAGAAAAGTTGGAACATTTGGAGACTTAGGCTGCTTTTCTTTTTATGCAACCAAAAATATGACAACCATAGAAGGTGGAATGATAACGACAAATAATAAAAAACTATATGAAAAATTGAAATTATTAAGAAATCACGGCTCAAAAGTTAAATACCACCACGATATTTTAGGATACAATTATCGAATGACAGATCTTTCTGCAGCCATCGGCTTAGAGCAGCTAAGAAAACTTCCAAAGTTTAATAAAGCAAGAATTCGTAATGCAAATTATCTTTCCAAATATCTCTCAAAAATAAAAGAGATTGAAGTTCCTTTTGTACCGTCTGAATTTACCCATGTTTTTCATCAATATACGATTAGATTTAACAATTTTTCCAAGAGAATTAAAATAATTGAAGCTTTGGATAAAAAAGGAATAAAAACAGAAGTTTATTATCCTACACCCATACATAAACAGAAAATTTATAAATCTTTGGGGTACTTGGATAGGCTTCCCGTTGCAGAGAGAGTTTCTAAATCAGTTCTTTCTTTACCGGTGCATCCTTATTTGAATAAAAAAGATTTAGATAGGATTATTTTTGAGATTTCTTCAGCAATATCTTAAATAAAATTTCGTGCAATAATGTATAAACTAGTGTAACTCCTATAAAGAATATAAATATAAATTTTAAAAATTGGAGCAGAAATAAGTCTTTATATATAATACTTACATTTGAAGTTCCTTTAGGAATGTTAAAGGTAATTAATCCTTTATATTTACTATCCTTGTAATTAATGTTGATATTTTTGCCATTTATTATTACACTCCAACCCGGAAAGTATAAAGTATTCTCCATTACTCTTGCGCCTTTTTCGGAAAATAATCTATAAGTGTGTTCGGTAGAGTTATTTTTTAACATTTCTATTTTAATATCTCCTTCTATGGATTCAATTTTACTTTTAGGGATTTTATTAATCCATACTGGTTTATTGCTAAACCAAATAGTGTTGCCGATGTAATATAGTCCTTCACCTTCGTATGTACTTTTAGGAAGGTTATTTAACAAGTAAGAGTCGGTAATTTCGGGTATGACTCTCCGGTGTCCCCAGTTAAGCATTGTTGAGCCTATTGCAAACACGAGAATTAGATAGATAAACATCTTCTTATTTTTATTTGTTAAAACTAAGTACGCGGCAACATACGATATGCAAAATGTTAGTATTAATAATATTCTGCTGCTCATTAGCATATTTTTGATAATAGGTACAGTTAGCCAAATTATTTCAGAATATTCTAAAAGCATAAATACTAAAAAGCCTATGGTTGAAATCCAAATGATAATATCTGTTTTATATTTGCTGTTAATTTTGTTTAATAATATACTGCCTAATAAGTAAAATAATATAAATAATTGTGCGTAACCAATAAGAAAAGACAACTCTCCTTTGGGCCCTTGAAATAATAATCCATATCTCCAGGGTGAATAAAGAATATTCCAAAATTCAATAAAGCCGGGTAAATTCTTAAATAAGACGGAGGATAAAGTATATTTTGCGTATACAAAGTAAGGCGCCCATGCGTAGCTGGACATTATAATCCCAAGTCCAATGGATAAAATTAGTTTTGCTAACGTTATAAATGGTCTATAATCCTTTTTATGATGAAGTAATAATGTAATTATGTATGGAATGATTATCGCAAAAGTTAATAATGCAATTGCCTGATGAGCAAGGATTAATAGAGAAAAAGTAAGACCCAACCAAAGCATATAAATTACTTTACCCTTAGAAAACAATTTATAGACAAAAAGTAAAAGTACAGGAATAAGCGTAAAACTAAGAATTTCTCCAACGTCATTTCTAAAATGTAAATCTACCAAATGGTACGGAGTAAATAAGTAAAATATAGAAGATGTAAAAGCAGCTAAATTATGTTTTAACGTCTGATTTATAAAAAGATACATAAAAATGCCGGAAAATATGTAAGCTAATGCCAGAAATATTTTTAAGCTTATAATAAAAGAAAAACCGAGAAAATGAAAAAAAGAAATCAAGTAATACGAAAGAGGGTTTAAAAAAATAAATAACGGGTAACCGTATGTTCCGTTAAGTACGCCGGCCCACGAAGGCATCAATATTCCTTCGGAAAGTGATTTATAAAAATCCATAGTTCTATAAATATGGATATTAAAATCACCGCTTTCGTAATCGCCTGTTCTAAAAATGCTAATTATTGGTAAAACAGAAATAATAAGAAGTAAAACGAATAAGTTAATTTTTTTCTTAGGATAAATAAATCTATAAAAAAGAGTTCCTGCTAAAATCAAAACAGATGCAATTATATTAACAAAAACCATTCTATAAGGGTCTAGCATATATTTATATTAATGTATTCTAAGCTACAAGATGCTATAATTTCAACCATATTATGGCTACCTTAAAGACATCTTTAGTTGCTACGGTTTTAAACGAGGAAAAAACAATAAAAGACTTTATAGAATCTATTATTAATCAATCAGTGTTACCAAGCGAAGTTATTATCGTTGACGGCGGAAGCAGCGACTCGACAGTAGAAAGTATTAAGAAGCAGGTATCTGGTATAAAGCAAGAACAGTTAAAGAGGGTTAAATTCAAAGTTTTTACAAAAAAAGGCAATAGGTCGGTTGGCAGAAATGAAGGTATAAAACAAGCTTCTTCGGAGACTATTCTTTTGACTGATTCAGGCTGTATCTTGGATAAAGATTGGATAAAAAATATCATAAAACCCTTTAAAGATAAGAATACGGACGTTGTCGCCGGATACTACAAAGGAGAATTTCCAAATATTTTTCAAAAGTCTTTAATTCCTTACGTATTGGTTATGCCAGATAGAGTTAATGAGAAAGAATTTCTTCCGGCTACAAGATCAATGGCGTTTAAAAAAAATATTTGGATAAAAGCAGGTGGATTTGACGAAAAGCTTTCCCATAATGAAGATTACGCCTTTGCCAACAAATTAAATGAAATAGGCGCAAAAATTGTTTTTTCAAAAAATGCTGTCGTTAAATGGATACCGAGAAAAAATTTAAAACAGGCATTCATAATGTTTTTTAGATTTGCTTTGGGGGATATCCAGGCAAACCTTCTTAGAGATAAAGTTGTCTATTTATTTCTGCGATACATCTTTGCGGCGTATTTATTGGCATTGGCCGTTGTTATGAAATCTGTTCTTCTTAATTTACTTATTATTTTAGCTTTCTTTGGATATATACTCTGGTCAATATTTAAAAATTATAAATATGTAAATGATACAAAAGCTTATTTTTATCTTCCGCTTCTTCAACTTACATCGGATGCTGCTGTTATTTTAGGAACAAGTTTTGGATTTTTGCAAAAAATTTCAACTAATTTTATTTTTAAATTAATTTTTAAAAATAAAGTTATATCTTTTGCTATTTTTACCTACGTAGCATTAATGACATTTCTTATTGAGTGGGGGATTCCAAATTTAAACCACCCTTTTAATTATGCCATGGACGAATGGCATTTTTCCCAAGCTTTACGTACGTTTATAAATTATGGAACGGGTTCTTTTAGCGGGGCTGCAAGTATTCCCTTTTATCATATAATATCTTCTATTATTTTTTTGCTTCCGTTTTATCTTCCGCTTCTTCAACTTACA
>JAMCVO010000473.1 GCA_023475715.1 Actinomycetota bacterium | reverse complement strand
TTTTGTTCCAAACTTTTCGACTAGATATATTAAAAGTCCAGGATCCAAATCTCCGCTTCTAGTCTGCATTATCAGGCCTTCCATTGGAGTCATACCCATTGATGTTTTAACAACTTTGCCGCAGTTAATAGCAGTTACACTACAACCGGCACCAAGATGAATAGAGATTACCTTTTTTTGATTTTCCTTGTCTGCAATTTTCTGAGCATATCTATGTGAAATGCCGTGAAAACCGTAACGTCGGATCTTAATATCGCCTTCAATCTCAGGAAGTGCATAAGAGTGATTTTCTTCAGATATCAAATTAAAGTAACCGGTGTCGAAAACTGCAAACAATAAAACACCGGTTAAACTTTTTTTATCAAGCAGTTTTATTATTTCCAAAGCAAAGGGATTATGTATTGGGGCAAATTGAGAATATTTTTCGATTTCAGAGATGACGTCTGGATCAATAATAATTGGTTCGCTATACTTAGGACCGCCATGAACAACACGAATGCCAATCATTTTAATGAAATTAATTCTTGAGCCTATATTCTCAAGCATTTTATTGCTAGCATCGGTATGACTTTTAATTTCTGTGCCATCAATCACAATATCGTCACCTAAAATAAGTTCATCGACTGAATCATCGAAAAGCTTGTATTTTAATGAGCTCGAACCGGGATTTATTGATAATATCATTTAGTCTATCGCCCTATTAATAATTAAGTCTCCCTCCCCGCAGGATTTTAATCCAGCTGCATTTGCTTCATCAGTATCAAGATGAACCGATTTACTAAAGTTCTCCTTTATTCTCACGGTAATCATATCAAAGATTAAAGCACGCTCACCTCCAATTTTTACGCTCACATTAGCGTTATTTGTAAGAGTCAATTCTTCGGCTTCTTTTGGAGAAAGGTGAAGATGGCGTTTTGCTACTATTGCGATATCTTTTTCGATTTCACCTATTGGCCCCGTAACTTTTATTCTAGCCCCCGGCAAGTCGCCCGATATTTTTAAGGGAGCATCTATTCCTAAAAAAACCGCGTCGGACTGAGATATTTCAACTTGAGAATAATTCCTAAAGGGACCAATTATTCTCACGCTAGAAAAACTATTTTTGGTCCCCTCTATTTTTAGAGTTTCTTTGGCAGCAAAATCTTGGTCTTGGCTAAGTTTTTTTAAAAAAGTAAGTTTCTCCTTTCCTAGCAAGGTCATACAATCTTCCTTTGTGAGATGAATATGTCGAGCTGAGATCTCTATTTTTGACTGCATCTTATTTCCTTATATTAATTCGCTAATAAAACTTTGTCCTTCCATATTGGCTGGTCTTGGTATGCCCAATAACTCGAGTATCGTGGGGGCGATATCAATTAAATTATGGCGCTTCTTATCCAGGATATCATAAATTAATCGGTTTCCTCCACTTTGAATATTCGATTTTGGTGCAATATCGGAGGATAAATATAAAAAAGGCAGAGGGTTTAAAGTTTTATTATTAATTCTTTCATAGTGACTTTTAGTAACTAGCTGTTCTACACATCCATGATTTGATGTAAGAATAATTGTACCTTTTTTATCGAAGACTGTTTTCATCAATTGGGGCAGGAAGTCATCAAACTTTTTAATAACGGAAACAGTCTCGTTAAATGATTTCTTAATAGCAAAACGATAAATAAGTGGGATGTCAATCAAAATGAATTTACTTCCTACATCGAGCTCTTTCTTTAATAAGGATAAAATTCGGTTAAATATTTCTGCGTGATTGTCCAATTGACCTTCTGAAATAAAAATATTTTCTACTAAATCAGTATTTTTCACCGATCCTTGGAAGTATGATTTTATATGATCAATTCTCGAATAATCAGAAATATAAGACTGCTTTATGCCAGCCCCTAGTAACAGAGATGTAAGAGTATTCTGAGGATCGGTGGGATAAATAACCTTCAAGTTTCCTATTTGTTGAGGAAACAATTTAAAAAATACATATGTTTCAATAAATTTCGGCAGGTTAATACCTCTATATTGAGAACGATCTTGGCTAATAGAAAGAATAAACCGACTAATAGAGTCGTTGTTATGATTAAAAAATATGACAACATCAAAGTTACTAAATTTGCCAATTGGCTTTCCTCGAAAAGAGATCACTCTTGGAGTTAAATGATCGGGGATAGAAGAATTTCCTTTAAAAAGATTGAAGGCTTGTTCTGCGCTAAGACCGACATAACCCTTACCTTCAACCATTGCCTTATAGGCTAAGATGAAATCAGCACTTTTTGCATCATCGGATATAAACTTTTGGCCACAGATAGAGGCTATTTCACCGACCCCTATTTTATTTATCTCCATTGTAAGAGCATTCAATAAAGATAATATTTCTCTTAAGTCGGAAAATTCACTGTCGTCAACAATTAAATGAATATATACGTTGTATAAGCTCCTTTTCTTCGCCAATTTAAGCAGAGCAAGTAAATGGTTGATATCACCATATTTTCCGGCCGAGCTTGATAGATTGCCTACAAAATGAAGGTTGCTTTTTTGTTGGTTTAGTCTATCAAAGGCTTTTAGAATATTTTTCTCAACTAGGTTTTCGTTAATTTGTTCGGTTAAAAAAGCACTATTATAGAGAGCGTTAACTCCAGTAGATAAAGTAGAAAAAATAGATTCGTTGTTCTCGAAAACAGCTTCTTTATTGAGTCCAAGAGATGGATTGAGCAAAGTATGAGGATATTTGGCCCATAAGTCAAAAAAATTCTTGGGGTTGCCAGTTAGAACTGCATTTCCGTTCCAACTGGAAGACATCCCTAACCCTTCCACTAACAATAAAACTAATGGATCATTAAGAACTTTCATTGGTGTTTATCTCTTTGATTATTAAAGACTGGTTTATCATAGTCTGAGGCTTTGGTATATTCATTAATTCAAGAATTGTTGGTGCCACTGATGACAAAATTCCGTCGGATCTTAATTTAAACTTTTTTATCTTTTCATCTTCGCTAACTATTATAAAAGGGACTGGATTGGTCGTATGTTCTGTATCTGGTTGTCCAGTTCTCGGATTTACCATCTGCTCAGCATTACCATGATCGCCGCAAATTATAGCAGTTCCTCCTAGGCTAGTGATTTTTGTCAAAGCCTTATTTAAACAAGCATCAACACATTCTGCTGCCATAACAGTCGCCTCTAAATTACCAGAGTGGGCGACCATATCAGCGTTAGCGTAGTTTAAGATTATCGCATCATTCAAGTTTTTATTAATCGCAAGAATTAGAGATTCAGTTACCTCCTTAGCACTCATCTCCGGTTTATAATCATAAGTCTTCACATTTCTGGGTGATGGTATCATAAGTCGACTTTCACCCCAAAAAGGTTTTTCTATACCCCCGTTTATAAAATATGTGACGTGAGGGAATTTCTCTGTCTCTGCGATGTGAAATTGTCTTAATCCCTGGTCGGCCCAGACCTTAGCAATTGGCTCATGAATTATTTCAGGAGAAAATACCTGTTTTGAAATCGGATTATCATCATAAACTGCGAATGAAGCAAAGTATAAATTATTCAATTTTTGGCGATCAGGAAATTCTGGTAATTTATCAGCAAGAAATGCTTCCGCTAGTTCTTTTGTCCGATCGTTCCTAAAGTTAAAAAGTATGACAGTGTCATTGTTTGATATCGTTTCAGTATTGGAAATCTTATTTCCTACCAATCTTGGCTCTATAAACTCATCGGTCTGTCCTAAAGTATAAGCTGAGGAAAAAGCGCTTTTAGGAGATTCGTAAATATTTCCTTCACCTTTTACCAATAAATTATAAGCCCTGGATACGCGGCCCCATCTATTATCTCTATCCATTGCAAAGAATCGCCCTGATATAGAATTAATCTTACCAACGCCTATTTTTTTAATTTCATTCTCAACTTCGGATATCATTTCTATTCCAGAAAATGGATCAGAGTCTCTACCATCGGAGAACAGATCTATGTACACTCTATTGAAGTTGTTTTTCTTCATCAAATTAAGAAGAGCATAAAGATGTTTGATGTGACTGTGAGTGCCTGTTTTTGATAAGAGACCAATTATGTGAATATTGGAATGATGATTCTCTGCATGTTTAATACCATTTACAAGAATTGGGTTACTATAAAACGACTGATCATCGATTCTTTGGTCAATTAAAGTTAGATCTTGGTGAACAACTTTTCCAGCGCCGAGATTCAAATGACCAGCTTCTGAATTGCCGGGAGAATTTAGTGGTAATCCGACTGCTTGACCAGAGGCCAATAGTGAGGTTGATGGATAATTCTTCCAAAGCAAATCAAAAGTTTTAGTTTTAGCTTTTGTGATGGCATTTCCGCCCCAAGCGGGAGCAATTCCCCAACCATCAAGAATTATCAATGCAAAAGGTTTTTTCGTTTTTTTAGATATATTCAGCAAAGCTGCCCTCCAATAATTTTATCTCTCCAATTCGTTTTTTAGAAAAATAACATTTTTAATATCTGATAAATTGACGCCATTTAAAATGCCGAGATAGCAAGAAACAAAATCACCCAGCATGACCATCAAGAGGATTTCTGACAACGGACTATCACAGGGCACAAACTTAACTCGTTCAAGTTCAATGTTAAATTTACGTAGAATTACAGCAGTAATATTTTCCTGTTTGATAATCCTCTCAAAATCATAGTTAGATTCAAGTATAATAACAAAATTTGTTGCTTTAGGTTTTTCAAAACCACTAATAACATTGTGATTTAACTCAGGAAAGGCTTCGGCAAAACTAAAGGTCTTAGCATTTTCATTAAATTGAGATTTAAATCGCTTTGCCACTGATTTTAAATATCCTCCCGCATAGATCAAAGGAACCTTTCCACTGATTCTAGAAGCAAGAGCCTTGGCTAAATTTATAGCGAAGGGAGTCTCCGTTTTAAACTTATCTCTATATTGTCCCAGGAACTCAGCTGTTCTCTCTATATCTTTATTGCTGATATTGAAATAACCTAGTTTGTTAAAAATGCTTAATAACAATAAAAACAGATAGGGAAAGGCTTCTCTCGGTTGAGAATCGAAATTAAATAAATTATAAGCCCTGGATACGCGG
>JAMCVO010000291.1 GCA_023475715.1 Actinomycetota bacterium | reverse complement strand
GTTGTCATGGAAGCTGCCCACGCTGTTGACGGTAAGGCCATACATATTTAATATAATAAGGATTAAGCTGATGTAGAGGAGGAATCTGTATGCTTGCTGGAAGGCTCCAGGGGCAGGTTGCCTGGATAAGCGGAGGGACGAAAGGAATAGGGGAAGGGACAGCTGAACTTTTTGCAGAAGAAGGTGCTTCTGTAGCCATCATCGGGCGAAGTGAAAAGGATGGTAACCGAGTTGTTGACGAGATCAAAAGTAAAGGTGGAAAAGCAATATTTATTAGGTGTGATGTCACCAGGGCTGGAGAAGTGAGTCAAGCCATTGATTTAACTGTTGAAACCTTCGGAGGGCTTCAGATATTAATAAATAATGCCGGCATAGTAGATATCAAGGAACTGCATGAGTATACGGAAGAAGAATGGGACATGGTAATGGATATTAATGTAAAGTCCATGTTTCTGGCTTTTAAATATGCATTTCCACACATGAGAAAAAATAAACGAAGCTATGTGGTTAATGTCGGGTCCATCAGCAGTTTTGTAGGACAGGACAGGACACCGGTATATACAACTTCAAAAGGAGCGGTCATGCAGTTGTCCCGTTCCATAGGACTGGACTATGCACGGTATGGTATCAGAAGCAACTGTATATGCCCGGGAATTACCGACACGCCTATGTTGCATCGGCACCTTGATACTACTCCAAACCCTGAGGAACACCTTACCGAAAGATTAAGACGTGTACCCCTGGGGACAATTCTGACGCCGGCAGATGTGGCAAAATCCATTCTCTTCTTCTCATGTGAGGATTCTGCCGGGGTTACGGCTACATCTCTGATTGTGGACGGTGGATATCTTGCAGCTGCGGAATGGGATTGTGAGGCTTGTAAATAATTTTACCGGTTATGATGCTTGAAAACGGAAGGATCTTTTAAAACTTGTGCGTGTAATTAAAAAGGGTGCATATATGAAAAATGAGCTATGAAAAATGAGCATGAAAAATGCGCCCAATTAAAAAAGCCGACAGAATTGACATTCCTTAGCGTAATTTGATATAATGAACCCGATATAGACATTGGCAGGAATTTTTATTTGCGCAGCTGTCATATTTGGAGTGAATATATATGAAAAATGATACTTCTATTTTAATAGAGGCACTTCTTAAAGATCCTGACTGGAAAGAAAGAAGAAAAGCAGCCCGTCATCTTGGCATGGCAAAATCAGAGTCGGCGGAAGAAGCCCTGTTGGCAGCCACTAATGATATTGATGATGATGTTTCTTGTGCAGCAATTTTGTCTTTGGTCAAATTGAATTCTTTCAAATTGCTTGATTTAATTATAAAGCCGAAGATACTTTTGTCCGACAATGAATGTATTCGATGGGCAGCCGCGTATTCTCTCGGACTGCTTGGAAATACCATGCATATTAGATATCTTTGTGAATTAGTTAACGATTCAGACTGGAGCGTACGCAATGAGGCTCTTTCGGCTTTAGAGAGGCTCATGCTGCTGGTCAGGAAAAGTGGTCCCAATGAAAGCCGGCTGCTGGAAAATATTAAACTTCTTATATTAATGCTTCGGGTAAACCATACAAAACTGCATGGCCAGATAATAGAAACACTGGTCCAGCTCAAATTGCATTCTACCGAATTGCTTACAGAATCTCTCAGCACCAATAATGAAAATATTAAAATCGGAGTTATTACTGCAATAGGTGAAATTAGAAATATAAACTCCGTGCCTCACCTGATACCGCATATCATTGATGATTCGCCGGAAGTCAGGAAGGCAGTGGTCGGGGCATTAGGTAAAATAGGCAGCAACCTGGCAATAAATGCAATTATTGAAAGGTTGGGTGATGGCAACAGGGAAGTTGTTGAAGTTGCGATTAATTCCATCGTTTCGATTAAAGATGATGAAATGGTTGATATAATATTAATTGAAAATTTGAGGAATATAAGTGATATTGCCATAAAGAAAAATATCCTGTACTGCATGGGTGAAATAAGGGACGCCTCAATGGTTAAGCCCATTTTGGACAATTTGGGAAGTTCCTATTACTATATTCGGACAGCCGCGGCAAATGCAATTGCGAAATTTGGAGAAAGCATTCGTGCCGATATAAATAGAATTATGGATATAAGTGCCATTCCTGTAGAACCCTTAATCAAGGAAGCAGTTGAGGGTGAAAATGTAAAATTGAGGATTAAGGCAATAAATGCATTGGGACAATTAAAACATCCGCAAGCGTATAAAAAACTCAGGAAATTGACTCAGGACAGTGACAATGCAATAGCAGATGCTGCGCAAAATGCGCTGGCTCATATTATGGAGGCTACCTGGGAAAGGGCAAACGGGGCCTATGTGTTGGGTGAGATCGGCGGAGAACAATCCGTCCAGATACTGCTTGGCGCATTGCGGGATTTCAGCCCGGAAGTCAGGTACGCAGCAGTCACAGCTTTAAGTAAAATCAAGGAGCAAAATACAGCCGAACATATAGCCGAGTTAGCCGTTAATGATGCCAGTGATGACGTGAGACAAAAAGCTGTCCGCACATTAGGGGACATCGGATATTTTACACGGGAAATGAAAGACACATTGCTGAAGACAGCCGGGAATAAATCTTATTTAGTGCGCAGTGAGGCTGTAAGAGTGCTGGGTAAAATTCCAAACGATGATAATATTGATGTACTGCTTGATGCCCTGAAAGATAGATCCTTCAAGGTTAGAAAAAATGCCTTGAATGCGCTTTATAATGTTGGTGAAAGTATCATTCCAAAGCTGTTGAAGTTTCTACAGCAAACAGATGAAAAATATATTAAATTTAATATATTAACTCTTTTTGGGATTCTATATTCACAGGAGAGTTTGCCTGAATTGGAAAAAGCAGCTAAAACTGAAACAGACCTGGATATAATTAATAAATACAACCAAACTTTACATATACTAAAGCAAGAGCACAATGATAAGAATTTGCTTTCCCTGTCGTATGTTTGAGGGTTAGTTTAATAGAGAATAAATTTTTTAAATGCCCGGTGGCTGTAATAAGTTAATAAAATTCACTATTTTGATGCAGGGGGAACTTAACCTATGAAAATTTTGGTCTTAAACTGTGGGAGTTCATCATTAAAATTTCAGTTTATTGATATAATAAATGAAAAATTAATTGCAAAAGGCGTTATTGAAAAAATCGGGACAAGCAGTGCAATTCTGACGTATAAACCCCAGGATATGAATGGGATACGGGAAACATTGGAGATACGGGATTATAACGTTGCGCTTCAACTGCTGCTGAATGAGCTTACCGATAAGACAAGAGGGGTAATAAAAGAAATATCTGAAATAGAAGTAGTAGGACATAGGGTTGTCCATGGCGGAGAGCGGTTTTTTTCTTCGGTTTACATTACAGATGAAGTGATTAAAAATATAAAAGAATGTTCGGTTTTTGCTCCTTTACACAATCCTGCAAATTTATTGGGAATTGAAACCTGTCAAAAATTAATAAAGGGGGTAAAGCAAGTAGCTGTTTTCGACACGGCTTTTCATCACAAAATTCCTAAACACGCCTATCTCTACGCTATTCCATATACTTTTTATGAAAAACTTAAAATAAGGAGATATGGTTTTCACGGGACATCTCATTGGTATGTTTCTAAAAAAGCTGCACAAATAATGAATAAAAATTATAATAACTTCAGGGTTATTACATGTCATCTGGGAAATGGCGGGAGTGTAGCTGCAATTAAAGATGGACACTCTATTGATACAACTATGGGTTTCACACCATTGGAAGGATTGATAATGGGTACGAGGAGTGGGGACATAGACCCGGCTATTATTCCGTACATTATGCAAAAAGAGGACCTTAACCCAAAAGAAATGGACGACCTTTTGAACAAATCAAGCGGGTTAAAAGGTATAACAAAGACTTCCAGTGATATGAGAGAAATAATGGAAGAGGTTGAAAACAACTCGGAGATACATAAGCTTGCCCTTGAGATGTACTGCTATCGCATTAAGAAATATATCGGCGCTTATTATGCTGCCCTGGGGGGGACTGATGCTTTAGTATTTACTGCCGGAATCGGAGAAAATAACCCTGCTATGAATGCATTGGTCTGCCAGGGTTTGGAGTGTATAGGAATTTCAATAGATAAAGAAAAAAATGAGAAAAACGAGCAAATAATCAGTACGGGGAATGTCAGCGTTATGGTGTTATCCACTAATGAGGAGATGGCAATTGCACAGGAGACTTATCGGGTAATAAACGAAAAGTTGCAAAGGGAAGCTGATGAAATGGAATCATTAAAGAGTGAAAAGGAATTGAGAAACCTGACTGAATCCGACAAGGCAAAAATTGCTATTATCTGGTCCAGAAATGAAAAGCTTTCTATTGAAGAATTATTGCAGATTATTGAAAAGGAAGCGGGAGTAAAAATCAGTCCTGAGGCACTAAAAGCATTATTAAGCGTTATGGGTTTTTTAATTTAAATAAGGGTTGGGGTGAAGTGATTTGAAGATTTTAACCAGAGAAGAAAGTGGTTGGGTTTTAGCCAGGGTATGGCTGAATGCATTGGAGGAAACTGCACGGGATTTCTTTGGCAACAAGCCCAAGATATTCTCGTGGCGTGCTTATGAGCATGCTACCCAAACATGGCTCAGGATACTCGAAATGGATTATGGTTTAAAGGTTAAAAAAGCAAAAACAATAAAGGAAGCTGTAGAAAACTATATCGATATTGGAGTGAAGGGTGGATTATTTCAGGATAACAGCCAGTTTGAACTGACAGAAATCATACCTTCCAGATTAAAGGTTAATATTTTAAACTGCCAATATTATAATTCCTGCAGAGATTTGATAGCAGAGGGTGTTCCTGTTTCAAACCTGACCTGCGCAAGGATCGGTTGTTTTAACTCTGCCGTAAAACTTCTTTCAAATATTGAGTGTATTTACGAAATAGATTCCGTAAATGAGGAAGGATGCATAGGCGTCATTGAAAATATATAAATAAAATATATATGAGTTGCAATTAATTTCTCAACAATGTAACATCAATATTGTAACTTATCATAGAATGACTTTAAATCT
>JAMCVO010000449.1 GCA_023475715.1 Actinomycetota bacterium | reverse complement strand
TTGTTTGTAGCCCCTGCCATTAATAGTCCAACTAGTATATGTAAAGAAACGCTGGCAACAGTAAACACAAAAGTATTTCTAAAAATATCCCAGAACTTTACAGTATTAAACAACTCAATATAATTCTGCAAACCTACAAATACGGATTCCCCTAGCTTATCGGCAAAAAAACTCATTTGAAGAGCATTAAATAACGGATATATTTGAGTTAATAATAGATACAAAATTACAGGGGCTACAAACAAAATCCAAAGTCTGTTTTGATTAAAACTTTTATATTTATTAATTTTTGTTCCTTTTCTCATCTATACAACCAATCATCATATATTTTATTTAATATGACCCAATTAGTTTTATACAAATTGGGTCATATTCATTTTTCAATAAATTACTCTAACTTAATCCAAAATTTAATAAATTATTATTTAAATAAATAATAAATTATTTATTCTTGGATTTTACCAAGCAGGTGGAGCAACATCTTTTGTAATGCCTGTACCGTACTGAGCTACCCAATCCGCATTTAACTTATCCCATCCTGCTGCAACTGTATCCATAGCTGCTTGTACTGTTTCTTCACCAAGAACTGCTTTATGCAATTCCTCTTTCCAGATATTAAGTGCGTCTTGAAGTTGATTTGGCATTTCACCATAAACATCTAGAACATTACCAAGCTTCAGTTGATCCTCAAAAGGTTTAACATATTTTCCATAGGTTTCGCTTGCTATCTGATATTCATTTACGGTCTTCATAGTTGTGGGATAGCTTATTCTTGCTGTTACGATTCCT
Source organism: Actinomycetota bacterium (assembly GCA_023475715.1). The sequence continues at coordinate 4,302 of JAMCVO010000449.1, read as the reverse complement.
TTTAAGATTTCTTCGTTCATGGTCATAAATTTAATAAATTCCCAAGCTAGATCTTTATTATTGGAAGCTGAAAAAATAGAATATGCTGAATCACCTTCTGGTATTGTAGTTCCATTTTGTTTACCCATTGGTAATGTAGTTGTATACCATTCAAATTCAGGATTCTTTGGCATGATTTGTTTTAGATCCCAGGATGCGTCTATTAGAAAAGCTGCATTACCTGAATTAAAAATATCCCTAGCTTCCTTGAATCCACTACTTACATAACCAGGAACAGATTTGTCTTTGTTCACCATATCAACTACTAATTGTACTGCTTCAACTGCTGCTGGTTGATTAATTCCTTGCTTTCCTTCGAATAATCCTACATGCCCGCCATTTTGAGCAATAAATGTGGCTGCTACCAGTAGGCTCTCCTCGTCTCCACCATTTAGAGCAAGCCCATATACACCCTTAGTAGCATCAGTACATTTTATAGCCATGTCTCTTAGTTCTTGCCAGGTTTTTGGTGCTGCTGTAATCCCATTTTTATCTAGTATGGTTTTATTTACATATAGACCCATATCAGCTAAAGCATATGGCATTCCATATACCTGCTTATTTATTTTTAACATTAGTCGCTGATCAATTGTATCTAAGAAATCTGGTGACTCCTTTGCTATTAATGGGTCTAAGGGATCAATCAATCCTTTTGCTACGAAGAGCGGACCGGCATTCATGAACCAATAACAAGCCACATCTGGAAGTGACCCTGCTTCAGCCATAATCTGCAGCTGCTTAGCAATATCTCCCCAGCTGAATGAGGTAATATCTAAATCACACGCATTCTTTACTTTAAACTGATTATAGACATTTGTAATCATATTAAATTGAGCAGTATTTCCGATATCTGCCAAGAAAAATTCCACAACTTTTAACACTTTTGGCTCTTCTTGACCGCCTGCGGCTGTTGTTTCTGATGCAGCTGTTGTTTCTGATGCGGCTGTTGTTTCTGATGCGGCTGTTGTTTCTGTAGTAGATGCTGTCTTACAGCTTACTAATGAAAAACCAACAATCATAAAAACACAAATCAACATAATTATACTTTTTTTAAACCACTTATACATTCTTTGCCCCTTTAATTAATTTCTTTTTTTAATAGAAACCATTTGTTATCTTTATTGCTTCACCTCCACTCTATAATTGTTTTTATTAATACATTGCTATTATCTTTATTGCTTCACCTCCACTCTATAATTGTTTTTATTAATACACTGTCATAATCCACTTTTAAAGATTAAAATTATATCTTATATTGCGGTAAAAACTTTGCATTGGCTATCAACATTTCTTCCATAATCGTCTTTGCATCTGTCATATCATGAACATAAGGACATGCAAGGATTGCTTGGTAAAGAAGACTTTTGTCTCCACTTAGAGCAGCATCCACGCTAAGCTCCGCCCAGGTAATCAGATGATGGGATAATCCCACAAACGGCTTTGGCAAATTACCCATTTGTATAGGGTTCACTCCTTTTGCATTAATTATTACCGGACCCTCCACTATTGTTGTATTGGGTAAATTTGTAATTGTTCCATTATTTATAAAGTTTACGCCACCCCATTCTCTTTCCTTATTTGTAATTATATCAACCATAATTCCAATAGACTGATAAGCAGAAAATAGTATAAAACAGAAATCTTTAGCCCTTACTCCAGTTGGGTGTTCAAGATATTCCCCACCATCTGCAATTTTTTGCATGAGCTTCTCTCTGTCTACACTCCAGCCTAGACCATCAGAATAAAAAAGATTTTCAAAATGTTTTGTCCTTTCCAGATAATCTTTTTGTTCATAATATAAAACTGCATGCATCGGTGCTATGCATTGATATCCGTAAGTTTCAAATAAATGAATTGGAAGGTCTGCCTTAACATATGGCTCTTCACCTTTGAATTTATCCTTTGCTTCATTAAACTTCTGTCTAAGTAGTGGATATCCATCTTTTCCATTAACTTGCAGATCTACAAGCCAGGTAAAGTGATTTATACCTATCGCTCTCGGTCTCAAATCTTTATCAGTACAATAACGTCTATCATAAGGTGGTATATCTAGCCATCTGGGGAGTAAACTCAACGAATATCGAATAAAACTATCGCAAATTGGAATAAACTTTACTTTTGTCTCTCTTCTTATTGCATCTGCAAGAAAATTAGTTGGATTTGAGTGACTAATAACCCAAGCATCGGGACATATTTCTTCTATCAATTTGCAATATTCAATTGCAACTGGAATATTCCTCTGCGCCATAAAAGTTCCACCTATTCCACCTGTTTCATCACCTGATATTCCGTGATTTGTTGGAATATTTACATCGTTCCTTAAAGCTTCTGCTCCACCAACGTTCCACATAAAAAATATAAAAGTCGCATTCTTTAATGCCTCTTTAGGATTGGTTGTTGAAGTAACTTTGGTATTGGCTTTTTTCCTCTTGATTAATTCTTCAATGGTTTTCGAAATTAATGGTAAGTATCTAGCATTTATATCATAAAGACAAACTTCTCCATCTTCAAATAATTCTTTTGTGTCCAACATAACTTGAACCTGTGCGGGTGTAAAACAGCTGCCGCCACCAATAAATACTACCTTTTCTTTTTGCATTTCATCTTCCTTTTATTTTATTATTTACTAAACGATTACGTAAACGTTTAAATAATTTTATTATAAATTACTACTTTTGTCAATTATCTTTTTAGGATGACTACATCAAATTCCTTGTGTAAAATTTTTTATGTCTTTTATTAGCCCTGATAAAATGTACACACATTAGATCAGAGTAGGCTACCTCTTTTCTTCTGTGCCTCTTAAATATACAAAAATCAATTTGAGTTAACCTGTTTAATTCATGTTTAGCCTGTAATATCCATTTCTCCAGTGAACTTATACAAATGTATTCATAAAAAGTAAACATCACATATCTAAAAGCATAATATATATAAAAAGTTAATTATGTCCTGTCATAACATATCTACTTAAATTGATTCCCCGGGTCTCAGAACAACCTTCATCGCCTTACCTTTAAAACAGATATCAAATGCTTCTTTGTAATCATCTAAGGGGAACACATGGGAAATAAGCTCGTCAACTTTAACTTTTCCAGTATGTAACAATTTTATGGCAATCGGATAAGTATATGGACTTAGATAAACACCATTAATAGTTAATTCATTACGATTTCCAATATAACCCCAATCGACAGTAATATCACTGCTAAATGTACTAAACTCTACAAATGTTCCTTGTTTTCGAATCATTTTAAGTCCTTGTGAAACTCCTATTGGATTGCCTGTAGCATTGATATATTTATCGCATCCATAGTTATTGGTAATATCTTTTATAATCTTTACTGCATCCTCTTTCTCTGCGTTTATAACTTTAGCATCTCTATTTAACCTCATTGCCAATTTCAAACGATCTTCTAAAGTATCTATGAGTATAAGGTGCGCGGGATTTTTTAGCATAGTAACTTGAGCCATACACTGACCTAATGGCCCTAGTCCTGCTATAACAACTATATCCTGTAATTCAATATTGGCTCTTTGAACAGCATGTATTGCACATGATAAGGGTTCTATCATAACAGCGCTTTTAATTTTTATATCCTTAGGTACCTTATGGTTTATTGCTTGTCGAGGAAATTTCATATACTCTGCCATACCACCATTAGCTATAAGCCCTCTGAAACCATAAATATTATTACTTCTGCATAACCAATAACTTCCCATATTACAAAAATGACAATTCCAATCAGGCACAATCTGCTCCGATATTGCTCTGTCCCCCACTTCTAGACCATATTTTTCTCCTGCCCCTGGTCCCAGCTCTACTACTTCTCCAATAAATTCATGTCCTGGTACAACAGGTGTTTTTATCCAAGGTGGATCCCCCCAAAATGATGGTGCCCCATAATAAGCTTTTTTATCCGCAGCACAAATACCACACGCATCTACCTTGATTATTACTTCTTCTTGCGAGGCACTTGGTTTTGGTATTGTTTCTAATCTATAATCCTTGGGTCCATAACATACTACTGCCTTCATTACATTATTATTTTCCTTATTAATATTCATCATCACCCCAAATTTTCAATTAAATCTAAATCTCCGTTTTTTGCAGCTATTAAAATCTTTTTCATATAATATTCAACATTATTAATATTTAGAGAAACGGGCATATTTTTTAACTTCATTTCAAGCTGAGGGTTCTTAGCTGCTGATAATGCCTTATTAATATATATATCTGAGAAATTATTTAATTCCTGTAAA
>JAMCVO010000468.1 GCA_023475715.1 Actinomycetota bacterium | reverse complement strand
ACAATGCCAAGGGTTTTGAAATCCTTGTAATCAATAGTGCTTATTATTATTGACAGAATTATTCCGGCTATAAGGCCTATAAGCTGTCTTGAAACAATTTTGTTTCCGTCAATTCCATTGGGCATAACACGTGTTGCACTGTGAAGGACAAAAATCCCGATGACAGATAAAACAATAACCACTATAAACAGCATATAGTCGAATTGTTTTAAAAAATTCAGCCCCCGGGATTTTTCAACAAAATACATGATCAATCACCTTTTTTTGGAACATCATTTTCAGGAGCTTCTTCCTGTTCAGGAGCTTCTTCCTGTATGCTGCATGTTTCTTCGCTCTTTGCCTGCATTGCATCCGGTGCTTCCACTGCAGCTTCTTCAGTTTCTGTCTGAAGCTTTTTTATTATATCACCATACTTGCTTGAACCTATTTCCGTCTCTTCTGCTGCAACTCCGGCAAGCTTCCTTCTCCTGACGATGAAGAGAGCTGTAAATACAACCACAAAAACGAAGGCAAGCAGCTGTGAAATTCTGAAATTTCCAAGGTATAAGCTATCTGTCCTTAAGCCTTCAATGAACATCCTTCCAGCACCATACAGAATCATATACAGGAAGAGTACTTCACCCTCAAGCTTTTTGCGCTTTCTGAACCATATCAGTGTAAAGAAAACACATAAATTCCATAATGACTCATATAAGAACGTGGGGTGTACCGGTATTGAAGGGTCTATTTTAGGGTCCAGCTTTATAATATCACCGGTCATCCCCCACGGCAGCCTGGTATTTGTGCCGAAGGCCTCCTGGTTTACAAAGTTGCCCCAGCGCCCGATTGCCTGAGCAAGTACAAAAAACGGCATACAGAAATCTAAAAGCTTAAAAAAGTTTATTTTTTTTACTTTGACGTAAATAAAAGCAGCCAGCAGCGCTCCAATCACTGCACCATAAATAGCAATTCCGCCCTGGCGGGTGTTAAAAACACTCCACAAGTTATCTTTAAATTTATCCCAGCTGAATACAACATAGTAGAGGCGCGCAAAAATAAGCGCCGTTGGAAACCCCCACAATGCAAGGTCAATAATATCATCGGGTGCAAATCCAAACTTTTTACTGTCCCTCATCGCCAATAAAACTGCCGTCATAAAACCCGCTGCCAGAATAATTCCATACCAATAGATGTTTATGCCGAAAACTGTTACCGCTACTCTGCTGATGTGAAGCTTCAACCCCCACAATCCAGGAAATTCAATCATTTTAAAAGTCCCCCTTTAAACCGGCTTTACAACTGATAATGCTAAATTATCAAGATTGAAATGAGCGCCGAATATTTCATTAATATATTCAAAGGTTATTTTATCATATACATCGAAATAGTCAAACAAATTAACATCCCTGAAATACACGGAAATAAATGCATGTGAAATCCGTTCAATAGAATTCAACTGCCTTAAAAACTTGCCCTTCAACGCATTTTTAACCCTTTCGCAACCTGTCCTGTCAAGGCCGTTTTTACGTAATATTTCCAATTCTCCCGATATTTTTTCCTTAACCTTCATATAATCCGTCGACTCACCTCCGAACATGGAAAAGGCATAATTTTCTTCTATTGTGCAATCAAAATCGAAGGTGTTGTTTATAAGCCCCTCACCGTACAGTCTGCTATATAGTCCGGAACTTTTACCCATAATGAGCTCGAGCAAAAGCCTGACAGCAGCTTCATGCTTTATTCCGTTTATTCCCTTAAGGTCCGAAATGGAGTCCTTGAAGCCCATTTGGAACAGCGGAACCGAGACTGCAAGGCTTTGCTCAACATAAGCCCTGCCAACCGGACTTCTCTCTTCAGGAAAAATCCTTCGGATCCCAGGTTTGCTTTCAACAATTCTAATGCTGCCTTCAACCTGCTCGAAGACCTTTTCAGGATCTACATCGCCAACCACCAGTATAATCATGTTCGAGGGATGGTAAAATGTATTGTAGCACTTGTAAAGGGTATCCTTGTCTATCCTGGATATACTTTCAATTGTTCCCGCTATGTCGATCTTTACCGGGTTATTGACATAAAATGCCTTTAAAAGGTTGAAGAAGGACCTCCATCCCGGGTCATCCTCGTACATCCTTATTTCCTGACCAATTATACCTTTTTCCTTTTCAACGCTTTCCTCAGTAATATAAGGATTCTGGACAAAATTGAGAAGCAGCTGGAAATTCTCATTAAATTTATCCGTGCAGGAAAAAAGGTAAACTGTCTGGCTGAAACCGGTATAAGCATTGGGATTTGAACCGAGGGCGGAAAATTTATCCATAACGCTTCCATCCTTCTGTTCAAAAAGCTTATGCTCCAGGAAATGGGCAATACCGTCGGGAACCCTTGTGGCTGAATTTTCTCCCGGTATGACGAATTCATTGTTTATGGAGCCGTAATGGGTCGCATAAGCGGCATATTTCTTTGAATAGCCCTTCTTTGGAACAATAAAAGCCTTCAACCCGCTTTTGTGTTCGTAAACATACAGCTTTTCGTCAATTTTTTTATATTCTATTGTTTCAAGTTTCATTGTATGATCTCCTCCCGCCTCTTTCCGTTTTCCTTAGTCCGATGTTCAAAATGAAAATTTTTAATAATCACCCCACTATTGATTCGAAGTCAGAAAATAAACAGTATCAAGCTGTATCTTTCCGGCAATATCAGCTATCTCTTTTCTTGATACATTTTTAAATTTTTCGATTATATTGTCAAAATTGTCATCAGTACCCGCAATAGCCTGGCTCAGATAAAAGTCTACAACCTGAAGCTGGGCGTCCTTCAGAGAGTTTATACCTGTCTCTATGGTTTTTTGCGCCGACTCGTACTCATAGTCGGAGATGTTACCCGCTTTGATCTCATCCATTTGCTCCAGTATTATCTTTACAGCCTTTTCCCTTTTTTCAATTTCTATGCCGCTGCTTATGACCATCAAGCCCTTAAACTTTTCAAGGCGTGAAAAAGCATAATATGCAAGACTTTCCTTTTCTCTGACATTTTGAAACAGCTTTGAATGCACCCCGCCGCCGAGGATACTGTTATAAACCACCAGTGTATAGTAATCAGTATCCGCCGGGCTCACACCTGTTCTAAAGCCCAGGGAAAGCTTTCCCTGGTTGACACTCATCTTTTCTTCAATATTTTTCACTTCACCGGTTTTTTTTGTAATAACGCTCTTTTCTATATTTTTTATAGTGCCTCTCCTGATTTCTGAAAGCCTGTCAATCATAGCATTTATTTTTGCATCCTCCATGCTCCCGGTGAAATATACCCTGATCGGTAGAGTTTCCACGAAACCGGCATAATGGTCAAAGAGCATCTTTTCATCTATGCCTTCTATATCTTCCAGGGAACCATATTCGTAAATCCCGAAGGCTTCGCCCCTGCACATTTCTTCAAAGCATCTCTCGACGGTATACTGCATTTTATCATTTACCCTGCCGGTAATCAGGCTTTTTAAATTTTCCTTTTCCTGCTGCACATATTCCGGTTTGAAGCTGCGGTTTTCAAGTACCGGCTGTGTTATTATCTCCATGAGAAGCTCAAAGGCTTTTTCGGACAAAGCTGCAGCATCACCGGTATATTTGTCCGCTGCATAATCTATGTAGAACTGAATTATCTGGTCCTCACCTTTTTTTGACACACCGCAGTCAAAAGAGGCACCATACAGCTCCTCCAAATACAGGGCAATATCCCTCAGGGTGGGGTGCCTTTGACAGCCTCTTCTGAGGACAGCCGGCAGCAGAGCATTTAGAGTCGCCCTCTCTTTACTCAGGTTGTCAATAAAAAAGATATTTATTGAATTGGTTTTGAACTTTTCCTCTTTTATCCGGTATACTTCTATCCCTTTGAAAGAAGCAATCCTGGTTACGCGTTCCTGAAGTTTTGTGTTTTGCATCCGAACCTTCCTTTCAACTCTTTGCAGATGGTTAATTTAATTGAATGGCTGTGAAAACATTATATATTAACGTCTTTATTATTTACAAGAAAAAAGAAAAATATAGGTATATTGACATTATGGTTAGGATATATATATATTTATTCATATACAAGGAATTCTCGGTCCTGATGTTCGATATCGACAGCTTTAAAACTATTAATGACACTTTGGGACATATTGAGGGTGATAATTGCATTAAATTTGAAATGGCTTATATATTTATACTATTTTTCTTAAACACTCTGACCACAAACTCTTCGCCTTCTTCAGCCAGTTCCAGGGGTTTTCCGGTGAACTTCAGTGTTTCCCTTATACACATCGGTATACCCCGTCCTAGATTTTCCATGTACCCGTAATGGTTAAGAAACTTAAATATCAACTGATTTCTTAAAAAACTTGTGCCTGTCTTCACGTTATCAATAGTAATTGTATTTGGCAGCCTTCCCGGGCTCCTTACCTCATGCCTGTCGTTAAACATCAATACTCTTATTCTGCTTCCCGAGATACTGTAATTCCTGTGACATACGGCATTTACCATGATTTCCCTGAAAACTTTCTCAAGATATTCATCGGAATCAGTCCTTTTACCATCTTTAAATGTGGACTGCCTTCTATTATATAGCCGGAATAGAGTGAGGCACTGTTCAATTAATTCAGGAAGCCTACCCTCCAATTGCTTGCTGTCTATAATTTCATCATATATCTCATTTCCATTAATTCTTGCAAATATTATCCCGCTGTGGAATAAGAATTCCTGAGGTTTGGCAGCAAAAATCAGCAGTCCTGCAATGGTTGGACATAGCCTGCCTTCGGATATAGTTAATATTTTCGCATTTTCTAGAAGAGTTTCTACATCGGGGACTTCTTTACGGTCATAAATATCAACTTTATAAATATCTCTGAAATATTCCGACAGCTTACCGGTTTCAAGGTCATTGACGTTCGCATGTCCCACAGGTGTATTGTCAAATTGAAAATGCCCGCTGGACTGCAGCAACCTTGAAAGTTCCTCCCTGGAGGCTTTACGTTTAATACTTCCTACCCTTATATAAAAATCTCCATCTTTTGTGCTGTAAGGCTTAAATTTGCCCTTGGAAACTTCAAGCTGCAATATATCCTTACCGTTATAATTTACCCATTTCATCATATATC
>JAMCVO010000093.1 GCA_023475715.1 Actinomycetota bacterium | reverse complement strand
TTTTAAGATGGGGCACACAGGAGATGACTTTGGTACGCAGTGTGGAGGATTTTTCTCTGACAAGATGTTTAAAGCTTTTATATTGCCAAGATTAAAAAGGCTTTTTGAAGTTTTTATAAAAGGTGGCTTACCTGTAATGATGCATTCCTGTGGAAATATTACACAATATATTCCTGATCTGATTGACATAGGCCTTAATATCCTGGAGCCATGCCAGCCTTGTATGGATTTAAAGTCTTTAAAAAAAGAGTATGGAAAAGATTTAATATTCTATGGTGGAATCAATACACAAACACTACCCTATATGAGTGAATCCGAGACAAGGAAAATGGTTAAAGAAACAATCTGGACTTTAGGGAAAGGAGGCGGTTATATAATTGCCCCTGCCCAGGAGATAATGAATGATGTCCCTATTGATAATATAAAAGCTTTGGTTGAAACGATCCGTGAAGAAAGGGAAAAAGTAATCAGGTAAACTTACCCGATCAATAAACCAATATTTATAAATAATTAACATATTCAAACTGAATAAACTGATTGTTTTACTAAATTATTTAGTGGCCGTGTTATTTGTAATCAAAGGAGCATTAAATGGCTGCAATCAATGCTACCGGCATTTGGACTGAGGTAAATTATGGTCAGAAAGCAGTATTTGGATAAAATGCTTAATTTGTTTGGACTTAATTGTTATGGGTGCTGCGAACCTCTGGATAAAAGATGGCATATTGTAAAAAGATTTAAAAATTTAAGGAGGATAAAAATATAATGAACAGGATAAGATCTTTTACTGAAAAAGCAATAGAATCAAACAATGGGCTGCTTCACCTTATCCCTGCATGGGTGCCTCGTGTATTTTGCATCCCGGGCAGAAGGCTTAAACTGCATGTTGATGATCTTTATGCACTTGGAACCAAAAGAGGAGGAATAGATGAAAGGTGGTTTTCATCAACATGTCCGGCTGATAATGGTCCGGGCACGCCACCCGATGAAGGCCTAAGCTATGTATATTCAAATGGGTCTAAAATGCTGTTAAGAGATGCAGTATCTGAAATGGGATCGGATATACTTGGTGAAAAAGTGATGAATAAATGGGGAGGTCTTAAAGTATTTTCAAAATTTTTTGATAATATGGATGCTCTTCCTCATCATATACATCTTGGCCAGTCTCATGCAAAAAATGTTGGGATGGAGGGAAAACCCGAAGCCTACTATTTTGCACCTCAGGTTAATTTTACAGAAAATAATTTCCCATATACATTTTTTGGGCTTGAACCGGGAACGACTAAGGAGCAGGTAAGACAGTGTCTTATAAATTTTGAAAAAGGTGACAATAAGATAACAAACCTGTCAAAGGCTTACAGACTTGAAGTTGAAACAGGCTGGCTGTTGCCTCCCGGAATACTGCATGCACCAGGTTCGCTTTGCTCTTATGAACCTCAATGGGCATCAGATGTGTATGGGATGTATCAGTCACTTGCAGCAAACAAGCCCATAGACAGGTCGCTTCTTGTAAAAGATGTCCCGGAAAAATATAAGGATGACATTGACTATATAATGGATATTATTGACTGGGAACTTAATGTGGATCCTAATTTCAAACAGAAGTTCCATCTAAAGCCCATACCAATAGGTAATACCAGATCTAAAGGATATGCAGAGAGATGGGTTGTGTACGGAAAAGTCAATGGAGAGGAAGTATTTAGCGCAAAAGAGCTGACAGTATATTCCGGGGCTAAAGTAACCATAAAAGATACCGGCGCATACGGTTTCATCACAGTTCAGGGACATGGAAAGATAAATGAGATACCTTTTGAAAGTCCCAGCATGATAAGATTTGGTGACATAACTCGCGATGAGTTTTTTGTTCCTTATCCGGCAGCAATAAAAGGTGTAACTATAGAAAACACCGGACAAGAGCCAATAGTAATACTTAAGCACTTCGGGCCTGATTGTAATCCTGATATGCCAGAAAAATAATATGGTTTGATAAACATTAACCTTAATTATGTAAACTTAGGAAGGAAGTGACAATGAAACCGCAAAATTATGAGATCAAAAATCAGAAAATCAGAGAAAGATTTCTGGAGATAAAAAAGAAAATGCCTGAAAGTTTTAAAAACAGGTTGAAATTTTCCTGGTCGAATTGGGGTTTCGGAATTGAAGGCCTTGAAACTACTGCAAAAAGGCTCAATAAGTTTAGAGTCAAATATATTGAGCTGCATGGTAATTTGTATGGAGCAGACCTGGGTTACAACCCTGAAGAAGTAAAAAAGATTTTAAATAGCCAAGATATTTCCGTATCGGGCATCTGTGGAATGTTTTCGACAGATAACGACATGTCTGCAAACAGGCCTATAATCAGGCAGAATGCTATTGATTACGTAAAAAGAAATGTTGATTTCGGAGTTCAGGTCGGCGCACATTATTTTCTTATAGTACCTGGGGCTGTTGGCAGGCCTATACCATATGACAATATGGAGTTCCATAGGTCAGTAGAGACATTAAAAATTGTAGAAAATCTTTTTGTTAAAACAGCCATAAGAGGTGCGGTAGAACCCATAAGATCAGCAGAGGTAAGTTTCTGCCATACTTTTGAAGATGCAAAAAAATATATAAAGGCAGTTGGCTCAGAGGGAATAAAACATATAAATGGCGATTTGTATCATATGCTTGTAGAAGAATCCCATATCGGTGAGTCCATAGTGAATGCTGAAGGTATTCTTACAAATCTTCACATGGCAGATACGAACAGGGGTGCTTTAGGTGATGGATTTTTTGATCTGGATACCATAATTATGGCTTTATATGTCATAGGATACAATAATGACGGTAATTGTTTTTTATCACCTGAACCGCTTGGCCCGGGAGGTGACCCGTACCCTGCAATGTATGGAAGTCCTGACCCTTTAAAACTGGACAACCTGGTGAAGGATTCGGTTGAATATTTCAGGGAAAGGGAAGAAGAAGTTTTAAGCTTGTAACAATTAGATCTTAAAAGGATTTTAATGCTTGCAACAATTAATAATAAAAAAATAAATAATAATAAGAAATATGTAATAGGCCTTGATTTTGGAACAGATTCTGTAAGAGCTCTTGTGGTTAATGTCAACACGGGAAAAGAAGAATCCACTCATGTCTCATATTATAAAAGGTGGGGGCAGGGCAGCTATCAGTATGCTTCAAGGAATATATTCAGGCACCATCCGCTTGACTATATGGAATCGCTACAGGAAGTAATAAACACATCTCTAGAGAAAATGCCTGCCGGTTCCAGCAACAATGTGATAGCTATAGGTATTGACACTACAGGGTCAACCCCTGCACCAGTAGATATGAATGGAGTGGTACTTTCATTAAAAAAAGAATTCAAAGACAATCCAAATGCCATGTTTGTACTTTGGAAGGATCACAGCGCAGTAGATGAAGCAGAGCTAATAAATAAGACAGCAAAAACCTGGGGTGGTATAGATTATACAAAATATTGCGGAGGTGTATATTCATCTGAGTGGTTCTTTGCAAAGATACTTCACATTTTAAAAGAAGATAAAAAAATAAGAGGAGGCGCCTATTCCTGGGTAGAACTTGCAGATTGGATACCTGCAATTCTGACCGGCAATACAGTTCCTGCCAATATTAAAAGAAGCCGTTGTGCCGCAGGCCATAAGGCAATGTGGCATGAACAGTGGCAGGGTCTTCCATCAGAAGATTTCCTGGTTAAAATAAGCCCTTTGTTTAAAGGGATTACAAAAAATCTTTACACTAAAACTTATACTTCTGATGTATCAGCCGGAGGCTTATGTAAAGAATGGTCGGATAAATTAAAACTAAAAGAAGGCATAGCTGTCACAATAGGAGCATTCGATCCCCATATGGGGGCAGTGGGCGCTCAAATTAAAGAAGGTATTTTTGTAAAAGTATTGGGCACAAGCTGCTGTGATATGGCAGTAGGTCCTAAAATAAAAGAAGAAAGACTAATTGCAGGCATTTGTGGGCAGGTTGACGGTTCGATAATACCTGGTCTTTTAGGATATGAGGCAGGACAGTCGTCTTTTGGTGATGTATATGCGTGGTTTAGGGATGTACTTGCATGGCCTCTTAAGTCAATACTGGTAAATACAAAAATTGTCAGTAAAGATATATCAAAAAAGTTATCTGAAGAAGTACAGGACGGCATCATAAGAGTGATTGAAAAGGAGTGCCAGAAGATCGATCCTGACAAAACAGGTCTAGTTGCACTGGACTGGTTAAATGGAAGAAGGACGCCTTATGCAGATCAGAAATTAAAGGGAGCAATAGCAGGCCTGTCTCTTGGCTCGACAGCACCTAAGATATACAGGGCACTGGCAGAGGCAACTGCTTTTGGTTCAAAAGCAATAGTTGAAAAGTTTAGAGAGGATGGCTTAAAAATAGAAGAGATAGTAGCAATTGGCGGTATACCAAAAAAATCACCGCTGGTGATGCAAATACTGGCTGATGTGCTGAATATGCCCGTAAAAGTAGCAGAGTCTGCCCAGGCAGTTGCGCTTGGAGCTGCTATTTTTGGAGCAGTTGCTGCGGGGTATTATAAGGATATATGCGAGGCACAAAAACATATGGCTAGCAAGTTTGTAAAAACTTATCATCCTGATGATAAAAATGTAAGGATCTATGGAAAGCTTTATAAACTTTACGCAGACCTTGGTAAAAGAATTGAGGATTTTCTTAAAAAGCTATAAAGGTGTTGGCGTTTTAAAAGCAAGTGATGGTTAAAAAATGATGGACAAAAAATTACTGGATTTAAAAAAGGAAGTCTATGTTGCAAACAGGAGACTTGTAGAGGAAGGTCTAGTAATTTTTACATTCGGCAATGTTTCCGGAATAGATAGGCAGCAGGGTATTATAGCAATAAAGCCCAGCGGAATGGATTATGATAAAATCTCCTGGCAGGATATAGTACTTGTAAGTCTTGAGGGACAGGTAATAGACAGCAGCTTAAAACCTTCATCAGATACAAAAACACACCTGAAGCTTTACATAGAGTTTCCATTAATTGCTGGGGTTGCACATACACACTCCAGGTATGCAACAGCATTTGCCCAGGCAAAACTATCTGTTAAGTGTCTTGGTACAA
>JAMCVO010000697.1 GCA_023475715.1 Actinomycetota bacterium | reverse complement strand
AGGTTCAGCCGGCGAATCTTTTAAGGACGAAGATATATTGCCGAATTGCGATGTTTCAGGTCTTGTTAATATGCTTAATCTGTCTACCAAAAATAAAGTTAAGAAATTTATTATTGTGTCTTCTGCTGAAATTTACGGTAATACAGGTGATAAACAGGCTGATGAACAGACCAAACCAAATCCGGTAACTATTAAAGGCATGAGCAGTTATGTAATGGAGTATTATTGTTTCAGGTGGAGTGAATTACATGACCTGAGCATTTTAAGTTTAAGAGCTTCCGATATCTATGGCCCTCCTGCAAAGGAGCTGGATAATTGTTTCAGTGAAGATTTAATTTCCATTATTTCTGAAAAGGCATTAAATGAAAAAGATGTTCATCTTGAAGGAAAAGAGTCAGATACAAGAGACTTTATTTATATCGATGATTTTGTCGAAGGGCTATACCGTGCCTCTGTTAATAAAAACTGCACAGGAGTTTTCAACCTTTCATCAAAAACAGAGACCCAGATGGGTGCGGTAATTAAAGAGCTTTCTTCTCTCAAGCCTTCAATAAAAGCTGTTTACAAGCATGAAAATATTGCAAGTATACAAAGATCCTGTATTGATAATTCCAAAATTGCCGCCTTGCTGGAATGGCAGCCAAAAGTTAGTTTTGCAGAAGGCATAAAATTAACTTTCAATTATTTAAAGCTTAAATCTGAAAATGCTAAACTCTTTATTAAAAAGAATAAGGCAAAAACTACAGGGAAACAACCCAGGGTCGTTGCTTATATAGAGAACTTAGTTCTTTTTTTAATTGCAGCTTTCATACAGTGGGGGAATGTTTTCTTTAATCTAAAGTTGCCTGATTTAAAAATTGATTACAGTATTATATATATTATCATCATGGGAATCGTTTGGGGGCAAACTCAGGCATATATTGCAATGATTCTTTCAGCTGCTTTATATGTAGGGATGAACATTTATACCGGAAGTGATATTATTACTTTTTTATATACTCCCGAAAATTTAATCCGCATAGCTGTTTACGTACTTGTAGGCATTATTACCGGCTACTCAATCGAAAGAAAGAACAGAGAGCTTGAGATGCGGAATATAACTATTCAAAACCTTACAAACAAGTACGGCTTTCTTTCAGACATATATAATGAAACAAGAATAGTAAAAAACGAACTTGAAAATCAGATTATTGAAACTGAAGACAGCTTCAGCGCAATATACAAGATAATCCAGGAAGTTGACAGCCTTGAAATAGAAAAGGTTTTTTCAGGTGCCATTTCGGCAATTGAAAGGATAATGAGAACAAATCAGGTTTCGATATATACTTTGAATAATGATGCAAGCAATAATTTTATGAGACTTAAAGCAAGGTCAAGGCTTCTGCAGGATAAAGTCCCTAATTCGATAAAGATATCAGGTTTTGAAGAGTTGAAAGAGGTCATTAATACAAAAAGTATTTTTGTTAATCGCAGCTTCAAACCGGATATTCCGGTTATGATGGCTCCTGTTCTTGATGAAAAAAGTGTAATTTGTATTATTTCCATTCATAATACAGCTTTTGAAAACCTGACACTGCACTATGAAAATCTCTTTCAGACCGTACTGGGATTAATAGCAAATGCTTTAAAAAGAGCATACTATTTTGAAGCAAGTCTTAAGGATAAGAGATATATTCCAAAAACAAGGATACTTACTTCCTATACATTTGAAAAAATTCTTAAGGAAATAAGAAATAATAAAGCTGAACTTGGAATGAGCTATACCTTATTAAAGGTTGAAAAAAATAATCTGGCTCTTGAACAGCTGTCTGAAAGAATCGTCCAGACTATCAGGGATAATGATTATATAGGAGCAGGCAGTCAGGATGTTGTCTATATACTTCTTTCCAATACAAAAAACAATTATGCAAACATAGTTGTAGACAGACTTAAAAAAGTAAAGGTAGATGCTTCCCTGATAATTGAGGATATCGAAAATGAATAGCAGCCAGATATCTATACTGATCATACTTCATATTTTAATATGCCTGTCTTATTTTGTGCTAAATATCAGGTTTAGAGGTTTACAGGACAGCTTTTACAAACTGGCTGTTATTTTCTTTTTGCCAGCAGCAGGCATATTGTTTTTCATTATTTCGGAAATATTTACTGCAGTGCGTACTAAATCCGATTCCATGGTTGACAGCTATCTTAAATATATAAAAGAGCACAAGCATATCTATTATGAGGAAGACATAGATTTTGAAAAGGAAATTAATATAATCCCCATGACTGATTCTCTTGAATTCAGCGACAATAAAAGCAAAAGAGCATATCTGATTTATATATTAAAAAAAGATTTTTTAAGACATATCAAAGGGCTTCAAAAGGCAATTAAAAGCCGTGATACTGAAACTTCCCACTATGCTGCATCAGCTTTAATGGAAATAAAAAAGCAGTTCGAAGTCATAATTGCAAATGCAAGCGAAAAATATGAGCATGATAAGGAAAATGTCAGTGCAGTTGAAGAATATGCAAATACTTTAAAAAAATATCTGAAAAGCGGGTTGCCAGATAAGATAGATTACGACAGCTGTCTTCAAAAATATTCTGTGATATTAGCCGAGCTTTTGCTAAAAAATAAAACAAATGAATTGTATTTTACGGAAAAAATAAACTGCGATATCGAACTTCTTGATTCGGAAAGCGCGCTTCAATATTGTGATATTTTCTTCAGCAATTTTCCAAACAGTGAAAAGCCATATCTTTCGCTGTTGAAACTTTATTATATGTCCGGTGAAGAAGAGCTGTTTAAAAAGGTCTTAAGAAACTTTAAGAAAAGAAAAACAGACATTACCGATTATAGTGAAAGCATTATAAAATTCTGGGAAGATCAGAGGTCGGATGTTTGTTAAAAAAATTATCTTTATTATAGTGGCTCTGCTGCTTCTTGCTGCCGGTTTCCAGATATTGAGATCATTTGGGATACTGAAGCTTGTAAAAAATGTAAATTCTCAGAAAGAGCTTGCAGCAGCCATATCTCCTGTGATCCCTTCGGAAGTGAATTTTGAGAAATATCTTATCGTATCTGACAATTCGGAGACAAACAGTGTCCAAACAGAAAATCAGCTTAAGGCTGTTTTTGGTTATATGAAAAAAGATTTTACCGAAATGAATATAGACAAAGAGGCTGGTGATTTGTCTGCTTATGACTGCATCTTTTTTACATTTGAAAGGCTTGATTTTTTAAATAATTTAAATGGCTATCTTGATTATGTAAACTCAGGAGGCAATCTTGTTTTTCTAACCCGGCCTGTTACAGATAAAAGTTTTGAAAGCATGAAAACCTTGCTTGGGATAAAAGAGAATGCAAAGAAAACAGTCAGCGCGAGAGGAATAAAAATGCTTTCGGAAGTGCTGATCCGTACTGCGAGCTTCAAGACAGATTCGGATATTATTCTTAACTCCTCCATAGACCTGAAACTTGATTCAAATATCAAACCTCTCATAACTTCATACGATGATCTGCCTGTTTTATGGGAGAAGAATTATGGGAAAGGAAGATTTGTTGTTTTTAACGGCACCATTCTGAATGAAAAAAACAACAGGGGACTTCTTGCAGGAATTATAGGGGTGGCGAAAGAGGATCTCATATATCCCGTAGTCAATGTAAAAATGGTGCATATAGATGATTTTCCATCTCCTGTCCCATCAGGAAAAAATGAAAAAATATATGAAGAATTCAGCAGGGACATACCTCAGTTCTATAGAGAAGTGTGGTGGCCGGAAATGTTAAAAATAGCAAAGAAATTTGATATAAAATACTCTGGTTTTGTTATCGAATCATACAATAATGTTTCAGAGCCGCCTTTTCCTGGTGCAAAATCCGAAGACATCAGAAACCTTCTTATATACGGCAAAGAACTATTAGGAAGCGGAGGGGAGATAGGACTTCATGGCTACAACCATCAGTCACTTGCCCTGCAGGGTTATATAAAACAGAATCTGGGTTATAAACCCTGGAAGAGCGAAAATGATATGGTCTTATCGCTCAGGGAGTTAATCGGATTCATAAAAGGAGTTTTTACCAATTATTCTTTAAAGGCTTATGTTCCTCCTTCAAACATACTGAGTCCTGAAGGCAGAAAAGCTGTTCTTGAGGCAAATCCTGATTTGAAAATAATTGCATCTATCTATCTTCCAAATAAGGAAAACGATGTATATTCACAGGAGCTAAGCATAGCTGAAGATAAAATTATTGAGTTTCCAAGATTTTCAGCCGGATATGAAAAAACCGGTGAAAATATGTGGATTATTTATAATGCAGTCAATATGTACGGTCTGTTTGTCCATTTTGTTCATCCGGATGATGTGCTTGACCCTGAAAGGAATGGTAACAAGAGCTGGGAGCAGCTTGCAAAAGAGTTTTCATCAATGACAGGGGAAATAAACCAGAGTTATGGCTGGCTGAGAAGTTTCACAATATCGCCTGCCAGTCAGGAGCTTGTAAAATATCTCGAATGTGAACCGCTTATTGATTATAAAGGAAATGATATAACAATTTACACCAAAAATTATAGACCTGATGTTTATTGTATAATGAGAACCAATAAAAGAATAGCTGGTTCAGATAGATGCAGTTATACCTGGATAGCAGATAATGCTTACCTTTTAACACTAAAAGATTCGATTTGCAGGTTGAAATTGGAGGAGAAATAATCTTGAAGATCTGTCTTTTTCTCGAAGGAAGCTACCCTCATGTTACAGGGGGTGTCTCAACTTGGGCTCAGATGATTATAAAAAACATGCCGGAATTTGAATTCAGTATTTATTCGATAGGGGCAGAGGAAAAATACAGAGGGGCATATAAATACAAACTTCCTGAAAATGTCACATCGATTCGGGAGGTTTTTCTTGATGAGATGCTTAAGGAAAGCGGCAGGTATGGAAAAAGATACAGGCTAAGCAGAGATGAAATAACTAATCTGAAATCCCTTATTACTGGCGAAAAGGTTGAATGGGGCTGTATTTTTAATTTGATGGCTCAAAAAAGAATAAAAAGCATTATGGATTTTTTTATGAGCTATAACTTTTTTGATATATTGAAGGAAGCTTACACAGAAAAACCTCCCT
>JAMCVO010000667.1 GCA_023475715.1 Actinomycetota bacterium | reverse complement strand
CTGCAGTTGACAATGTTAACAATTTTATTGCTCCCGAGCTTGAAGGTTTTGATGCTATCGATCAGAGAACAATTGACAAGTTGATGATTGATCTTGATGGGACTGAAAATAAGGCTAAATTCGGTGCAAATGCAATACTTGGTGTTTCGCTTTCGATTGCAAAGGCCGCTTCAAATGCTCTTGAAATTCCATTGTATAAATATATAGGCGGAGTAAATGCACATGTTCTGCCTGTTCCTATGATGAACATATTGAATGGCGGTAAGCATGCAGACAGTACTGTTGATTTGCAGGAATTTATGGTTATGCCGGTGGGAGCCTCTAATTTTACTGAAGCATTAAGAATATGCACCGAAGTGTTTCATACTCTGAAGTCTGTTTTAAAAAAAGACGGCATGAATACCGCAGTAGGCGATGAGGGAGGATTTGCACCGAATCTTAAAACAAACGAAGATGCCATAAAGTATATTATAAAAGCAATTGAAGAAGCTGGTTACAAACCAGGTAAAGATGTATACATCGCTCTTGATCCGGCCGCAACCGAACTTTTTAAAGATGGAAAATATAATTTGAAAGGTGAAGGCAAAATCCTGACTCCAGCTGAAATGGTAGATTATTATGGTGCACTTGTGGATAAATATCCTATTATTTCCATTGAAGATGGTATGGCTGAGGAAGATTGGGACGGATGGAAAAAAATGACCGACAAACTGGGCAAAAAAATCCAGCTGGTAGGCGATGATCTGTTTGTAACAAATACCAAAAGGCTTGAAAAGGGGATAAAAATGGGTGTTACAAACTCCATTTTAATAAAGTTAAACCAGATCGGTACTTTAACCGAAACTCTTGAGGCTATAGAAATGGCAAAGAAAGCAGGATACAGCGCAGTCGTTTCACATCGTTCAGGTGAAACCGAGGATACTACAATATGCGATATAGTGGTTGGAACAAATGCCGGCCAGATTAAAACAGGTGCACCCTCAAGAACAGACAGAGTATGTAAATATAACCAGCTGATGAGAATCGAAGAGGAACTTGAAGACGAAGCATCATATCTGGGTCTTGGAGCATTTTATAACATAAAAAAATAAGGTAATGTGCTGTCTTATTTAAAAAAGTACCTGAAAGCATATTGACTTGAAACTTAAATCCTATATATTTATATAGATTAGTTAGGGAAAGACAATTCCCTGTTTTAATTGTTCTTTTTAATCAGTAAAAATAATTATTTACCTTTTTAAGGATAAGTAATTCATAATTTAAAAGGTTCTTGATGAGATTAATAGGGAAGTTCGTTTAATTCGAACGCGGGCCCGCCGCTGTTACCGGGGACGAAATCCAGTTTATGCCACTGCCAGATTGACTGGCGGGAAGGCCTGGAAAGTAGCATGATCCGGAAGCCAGAAGACCTGCCTTTTAATGCAAAATATGCACTTCTTCGCGGAAAGAGAAGGATTATAAAAATATGGGCTTATAATCCTTAATACTTCAGCAAGTTTGGAGTATTAAGGATTTTTTATTTTACGGGTCTTTAAAGATCCTAAGTTTTTAAAAAATAAAATAATTTCGAATTAAAAACATTAAACATAGGAGGAAACAAGATGGAAAATATTGGAAAACTAAAATCAATAACTGCCGGGATTAAAATTCCCGAGAAAAAGTATTATGATCTGGCACAGGAAAAACTGGACAATCTAACCAAGCCGCTTGGAAGTTTGGGAAGGCTTGAAGAACTTGCCAGGCAAATTGTCGGAATAACGGGTAATCTTAAGCCTGTTCTGGATAAAAAATATATATTTACTATGGCAGCTGACCATGGTGTTGTTGATGAGGGTATCAGTGCATATCCGAGAGAGGTTACTCCTCAAATGGTATATAATTTTTTAAATGGCGGTGCAGGTATCAACGTGCTGTCAAAACATATAGGGGCAGAAGTGGTTGTAGTGGATATGGGTGTTGCAGTTGATTTGGAGAGTAACCCGTCTTTGATAATAAAAAAAGTCGGTTACGGGACAAAAAATATGGCAAAGAGACCGGCTATGACTATGGAAGAAGCTGTTTCTTCGATAATTTCCGGGATTTGTATAGCAGAAGAATACGTAAAAAAAGGAGCAAAAATAATCGGAACAGGAGATATGGGGATAGGTAATACAACTCCAAGCTCGGCTATAATTTCAGTTGCTGCAGGAGTCGATCCCTCAATGGTTACAGGTTACGGAACTGGCATTGATGATAAAGGACTAGCAAATAAGATTGAAGTGATTAGGAAAGCTATTAACCTGAACAAACCTGACCCCAATGATGGACTTGATATATTATCAAAAGTCGGGGGTTTTGAAATAGGGGGTATTGCAGGTTTAATTATTGGTGCGGCTTATATGAAAATCCCGGTTGTAATAGATGGTTTTATCTCTGGTGCAGGGGCAATAATAGCTGAAAAAATATGTCCGGCTTCAAAAGAATATATGATTGCCTCGCACCAATCCGTTGAAAGAGGACACAGAATAATGATGGAAAAACTTGGTTTAAAGCCATTATTTAATCTTGATATGAGGCTTGGAGAAGGAACAGGAGCTGCATTGGGAATTGGGCTTGCGGAAGCTTCGGTTAAAATTTTTAATGAGATGGCTACTTTTAAAGAAGCAGGGGTTTCCGAAAAAAGCAGTTAATGAGCGGCACTTAATGTAGTAAAATAAAAGGATCAATGATTAAAAAACAATATTTAAAAAAAGGATAATTAAATAAAATAAAGAAATGGGATATATATACTTTTTACTTGGAGGCGCAAGAAGCGGGAAAAGTTCCTATGCGGAGGAACTGGCAAAACAGCTGGCTGAAAATATAGCTTATATTGCCACTGCTGAAATTATCGATGAAGAAATGCAGAAAAGGATTGAAGTTCACAAATCAAGAAGGCCTGCTACATGGACGACTTTTGAATTTGAGAGCAGTACTCCGGAACTGAAGGACTATGAAGAAGTTTTAAAAAATATTGCGCAAAAAAAATATGAAGTTGTCTTGATAGACTGCATAACAATTTTACTTTTCAGGTTAATTCATAAATACAGGCTTGATGAGCTTGAGATAATCAAAAATAGTCTTGAGAAGAAAATCGAAGATGAGGTGACAATATTTTTTAAAGAATTTCTTGAGCTTACAAAAAAAAGCAGATTGAAGTTTGTTATTGTTTCAAATGAAGTCGGCATGGGACTGGTTCCGCCTTATCCGCTGGGCAGGATCTTCAGGGATTTAATGGGCGCGGTCAATAAACAAATTGCGGCAGTTTCAGATGAGGCATACTTCTTTATAGCCGGATTAAGGAAGAAATTAAAAGAATGATAATTAAATAACTGGTTTTTGGCAGATAAATTTTAAAGATGAAAACTTTTTTAAACGCCTTAGGGTTTTTAACAATTATAAGGATTCCGCAGAGATTATATTTAAAGAAGCAGGAATTCTGGAAGACAACTTATTACTTTCCTCTTACCGGCATTATTATTGGCTTAATGTGCGCAGTATTTTACTTTGCGGTAAGCTTTGTTCTGCCTTTAATTGCATGTGTAATCCTGACAATAGGTTTTGAGGTTTTAATTACCGGCGCCATGCACCTCGACGGTTTAAGTGATACCATTGACGGTATTTTTTGCGGGGAATCCGATAAAACCAAAATACTGGAGATAATGAAAAAAAGTGACATAGGAGCTTTCGGAGTACTTGCCCTGATTTTTTTATTTGCATTAAAATTTGCATTTTTTTATATTTTAATAAAACTTGGGAGCTCTGATATTTACGGAACCCTGATGCTGATATGCTTTATGCCTGCATTTGGGAGATGGACGATCAACTATAATTTTAATAAATACGGAAGATTGAAAAGAGAAGGCAGCCTGGCCAGATCTTTTATCAACGACGGCAATAAAAAAGTATTCGTTATTTCAACTTTTTACCTGTTTTATTTATTTTTAATGTATGCTTTACTTTTTGGTTTTTTCTTTAAAGGCAGTTACTCTCTTAATTATTCAGGTTTAAGTTTAAAATTATTTAAAGTTGTTAACCTTGATTTAAATTTGTCGTTCATGCTGGTTCCGGTCATTAAAATTGTTGTGCTGATTTTGCTTGTCTATTTATTCACATATTTATTGGGTAAGTTCTTTGTAAAGAAAATAGGAAATCTTTCCGGGGATGCAATCGGTGCTCTTGTAGAGATTATGGAAGTTTTTTATCTTTTCTTATGTTATATAATGATAAAATATTTTTAGTATCGAATCAGGTTTATGCAAAATATTTTAATTTTATGGAATATAAATTATTTCTGAGACAAATTATTTAAAAAATTAATATGTTATTTATTTGAGGGAAACAATTGTTATTCTAATTTATTAATAAAGCAAATATGTAAATGTGAATTAAATTATTTATCGATAAGCTGCATACTTATGGACATTAACAATATGGATAATAAATTAATATGGATGATAATAGAGAAAATAAGGGTCTTGTTTTAATCAATACAGGGAACGGAAAAGGAAAAACTACCGCCGCTCTTGGATGTGCCCTTCGCACTGCCGGACACAAACAGAAAGTGCTTATTCTCCAGTATATTAAAGGTACTATGAATACAGGAGAACTTAAATCGCTGGAATGTCTCAGGCCTTTTGTTGAGATAGAGCAGCTTGGGGAAGGTTTCATAAAATACAGAGATGGCAAACCTGTTATAACCGATGAATACAGGCAAAAGACAAGCGCTGCAATTGATTATTCGCTTAAAAAAATAAAGAACAGCGATTACAATCTTATTATCCTTGATGAAATTATCAACCTGCTGAATTTTAATTTAATAACTTTTAATGAAATTAAAGAACTTATAAACAACAGACCGGAAGGTGCGTCTATTATACTGACGGGTTCCAACGCTCCTGAGGAGCTTATTGAAATGGCCGATACCGTTACTGAGATGAAAGAGATAAAACATGCTTTCCGGGATGGAATTTGTGCTAAAAAAGGGCTGGAATACTGATAGAGTTTTTTAAAAGATATTAAGGAAGAGAAATGGAATGCAGAAAAGAATCAAATTTAAAGAATTGTAATTGCTCTTATGAGCGCTGCAGCAGTGA
>JAMCVO010000364.1 GCA_023475715.1 Actinomycetota bacterium | reverse complement strand
TCGGTCATCCAATTTAAGACTTTTTGGGCCGAACCAGCGGGGATACTTTTCTTTTCAATGGCGTCAACCAATCCTTTTGTGAAATTTTCAATCCTATAAAAATATGCCATAATTTTTTACCACGCTATATTGCTGTGAGTGCTTGGAATAAATGGATATTTGTGATGCTTCGCGGCCTCTTTCTTTAATCGAGCGTCCCAAGCGTGAAGTTGCCTTCTTATCATATTTTCTTGAATAAGCCACCTATCATCATAAGCCCTTGTTTTTTCAATTCTGTCTATCGGATAAAATAATTTAGCCGCCTTAATTGGAATTAAGGGATGGGCGAATGCGGGGAATGTCCAAGATTGTGAAGAGGAAATATCAGCGGTTGATTTTATAAAAAATAAATGTATTGTTCCTGTTGCCGGCGTTCCGCAAATAAAGAAATTACTGTCAATCATTTTAAAATACCATCTATGTGTCATTTCTTTATATCTTTCACGATGTTCTAACGGAATTTGTTGATATGGGATTCTATCATCGCCGACATATAAAGATAATGAGGTTAAAAATCTCGCTGGCAATGATTTTGCCGTTGTATATGTATGGCCCGATGATATTGATTGCGATTCGTCCAATTCTTTTAAAGTTTCCCACTGCCTCTCAATTTCAATCTCATTTTTTGCCATATTAAAAAGCTGATAAATTAAGGTTGTATCTAACTTATCATCTACCAATCCTTCAAACATTGTAATCATTTCCGGTCCTGTCATAAATTTTTAAAAAATAAAATTAACTTGGCGAACCACGACATTGACGCCCCGAAATTATTTTTAATAAGATATTTCGCCACTTCCGGTTCAATATCTTTCAAAGTATATGCTCCCCATTTTAATTCTTTATTAACAATTTCTCTCGAAAAATAGAAACTTCCTTCAATTCCAATATCTTTTCCATTTGAAAGTTTTGTTTCAAGGTAAATTTTCCCATCCATAATTTTAGTTCCGATAAAGACAAAGGCGTGTCCAAAACCGCCTGAAAATTCCTGTTCGGGTATAATCCCCTTATCCGCCACAGTCCAAGAGTATTTCCACATCGCACCCGTAATAGCTAATTTTAATAAACTTAATTTTTTACTTTTTTCAAATTCTTTTTTACTTTGCCATAATGAAGCACGGATATTATCAAATAAGTCATATGGTCCGGTTATTTTAAAAAAACTATTCTTTTTAAATTCAATCGCTTTATCTTCAAGAGCCGGCCAATTTTTAATATCAGCTATAATATCTCTATTATTTTTTTCATCGCTGTATTTTAATTCTTCCGGGACCTCCGAAGCTGGCAAAGAACCAAATTTTATAAGAGATTTAAGGGCGGTTCTTATGTCCGCGCCCCATTTTTCAGGATCGCCGGACAATTCTTTAATTTTGGCAAATTGCCATTCCGGGGATAATTCAATTCCTTCCTGTATTTCAGAAGCATAAGTTGAAGCAAAAGCCGTACAGAAATCAGACTGGCCTTGGTCTTTAACTCGTAAAAGTTCCGAAACTGTAAATTCATCGGGGATTTCCTCTAACGCTGGCAATTTATAAAGCGCGCCGAGTTGAAAATCTCTTTCATCTTCAATATCGGGGTTCCATCCTCCGCCAATTTTAATTTCTTTTAGTGTTCCTTTTGACATTATTTTTTAATCTCCTGCTTAATTTCAACTAATGTTCCTTGAATAAAATTAAGAGAAGCATTTATCGCTTTAATATCTCCTTTAACATCTCCAATTTGCTGAACTACATTATCTGCTTTTTCATTTGCTCCTAATGAATAATTTATCGCTGTTCCAATTATAATCATCAAAATCCCAATAACCCAGATAAAAATTTGCCAGGAAACTTTATTGTCAATATTTTTATATTGTTCAAAATTTGTTTGGTGCTCTATTGTATTCATAAATGTGTCAATTGTTTTTTAATTATCTTAAAATATATCCAATAAAATGGAATTAAAAGAATTGATATAAAAAATAAAAATAGAATTTTAATCATCTTGATATTCCTCTTCCTCTTAATGTTCTAATAGTGTAACCAATTGTTAATTTAGAAGCTTCTGACGCCAAATCATCTACATAATACATACTAACATAATCTTCTACATTCCCAGTTCCAAGAGTGGTGTTATCAAAATCCCAATTTAGTCTTGCTATAATTGTTGTGCTTGCTGTTTGAAATGTATTCTTAACATAAGTATTCCCATCTGAATTAAAAGCAGGAAAATCATAAAATCCACCAGTTGTTATATTAGCTATTGAAGAACTTGTATAAAAAGAGGTTCCTTGTTGTCCTATTTCATAATCAGCTAAAGAAATTCCAGTAGTAGAAGCCGTTGATACACTTGTAATAACCACTCTTTGAGCATTTGCAGTATCTAGTTTACTTGAAATAAAAGGTGAAAATACTACATTAGTTATTACAGCTTTAATTGGAATAGGATTAAGATTAAATTTAAAAATTGATTTTTCATATTTTTGGATACTTCCAGCCGCACAAGTTCTACTATCTGCATAAGCTAATTGTCCCGCAGCAGCAGTTGTTGAGGCGAGCGTTCCGCTCCCACTTCTATAATTAGCAGTAGTATCGCAAGCTCCACTTCTTTGAACTAAACCATCAAAAGTCGTTGAAAATCCTGGTGTTGTTGTAGCGACATAGGTTGCTGAAAATGCTAAAACTAAATCTGGTCCAGAAATCAAAATCAATCCAATACTTATCAAACCTATTAAAATAAATAAGTATTTTTTAATTTTCATTATAATATGCTGTAATTATTAACTGACTTGAACTTGCTGCTGTCGTCCAGAATTTTAATACATCGCTTGCCACTGGCGTAGAAGAAGAGTTGATTGTCAATGTAACTGGCGTAGTTGTCGCCGTAACAGTTTGAGCGGTTGTGAATAAGTTATAAAGAGATGATGACGCAGTAGCCATAGAAGAACTATATCCAAGACCAAATGTAACTGTATCTCCAAGAGATTTATTAACTGCCTTAATATCTGTAATTGTTGAAGCATTTTTGAAAATAAACATTCCATTATTTTCAGAAGCTGTTGGATTCTCAATAATAAATGTGATTGAGTAATTTTTTGCGCTTATATTAACTGTTCCAGTCGCATTTGAAAGTCCTATGCTTGAACTTGCTGTCAAAGATAATACTCCATTGTTAGTAAAAGTTCTGTCTGCCGATAAATCACCTCCTCCAGTCAATCCAGTCCCAGCGGTTAGAGTTCTTGAAGTTGGGACTAAACTTGAAGTATTCGTTGAATTATTTATGCGCGCAGAACTAAATTGCCATATTCCTACGGCAAAAACAGTCGCAATAGATAATATAATTAAAATTTTATTTTTCATAGTTTATTATCTTTTAGTTTCCTGACACACGACCGATGACGTGCCAGTTTCGGTTATTACCCAAACTTGACCGGGCCACACAAATTCCGGTGTATAACTTCCTCCACTTGAAGCGAGAAATATACCGCTTGTGGCGACAACTCCGGTAGAAGTTGAAGTCAAATATAAATGAACTGCATTAGAACCGCCATTTACACATTCCAAAGCCATTCTATTACCAAAATCCAATACGCGCGAAGCAGATGAAGAAGCGATATGAGAAGTATAACTATTGCTTGATCCTCTTATTGTATCAACATTAACTTGACCAAAATTTACAGATTTTGAGATCCAAAATACAACACCAATAACCAATAAAGAAGAAATAATCGTTGAAATTATTACATTTTTAAAAATTTTATTTTCCATTTTAGTAATTTTTTTTATTTTATTCGACTTTTTTATCTGCCACCCATCCCTCTACTCCTATAAAAGAAGTAGAAAGGGGATGGCCGATGTTAATCAGCGTCAATAAATTCCTCAATAGAAACAAACATTTCGGTTGCTGAAAGACGCATAAAGCGAATCCAAGACCAACCCGAAACATTCACCGTGGAATCTATCCCTGTGGCCTCCGGATAAACAAGCGTTGAGCTTGCTCCGGCAACCATTATAGTCGTTGTAGCGGAACTTAAATTGCGGAATAACATTGTTACTTCATCGCCGTTTGTAGTCAAACAATCGGAATACATTGAAGCCGCAGTCGGAAGAGTGGTTGAGCCAACGGTTAAAGCCGTAGGATTCCAATTCACAACTCCGTTATCGCAAGCTTGTGCGGCCGTGATTGTAGTCGTGGCCGCCGAATCTAATGTTGACGAAGCGCCTGTTAAAACCGGTGATTTAATTCGGATGTCGCCTGTGGCAATCAGCGGACCGGCAAAAGTGCCTGTCGCAGTTGTGGGAAGATTTAATTCACCGATAATCTGAGCATCGCTATTAACAATTTGCTCAGCCGGCGAACCAGCCCATAATCCGATTTTAAATATCTCTTTTTCAAAATTCACTCCTCCAAAAGAAGGATTGACGAAGAAAGAACCAATTAAAATTCCGATAACAAGCGTTACTGACGCTACCACCCCTATTAAAACTCCATTTTTATAATTTGTGTTCATAACAATTATATTGGGATTATTTTCCCTAAGAGGAGAGATAATGGACTAAATTATCTATCCTCTATTGTCGGGTTTAAGCAGCGTAAGCGTCAGTTCTAACTTTCACGTCAACAAGGCGAGCCTTGCCTTCGGTAAAAGTCTTCAATCCATAAAGCGTCCACGGAACAACGTTCTTGCCGATTTTATCGGGAACGTCTTTAATTTCCACATTAGGAGCTTTTTGAATCACAACTTCAATCGCGCCCTTAATTCCAAAAAGAGCGTGTTGAATCTGAAGTGCGGCAGTCCAAATATCGGCGGCGGCAGTCAAGGTTTCAGAAACAATTAAGAAACCAACTCCTTCCGCTTTAATGGTAAGAGTATCAGCAGTGTTGTCATTTATCGCAACAATACCTTCCATAGAATCTTGCGGAGAATATCCGGACGTTCCCAAAGTCGTTGACAAAGCAACGCCATTGGCATCAGTTGTTCCCGGCGTATTGATTAAACCTGCAAGATTCGCCCGAGCAACATCAGCAGAACCGCCAATTAAAACGTTTCCGGCCGTAGAGCCAAGAGTTGTTTTAAAAGTAAAGGTTACTGTTTCTT
>JAMCVO010000633.1 GCA_023475715.1 Actinomycetota bacterium | reverse complement strand
TACAGAAAAGAATTTATCAGAGGCTAAAAATTAATTGATAGGAAATTCAATGACAAATTTTAAAAATAAAATCACCATTTTTTTCTTAAATAGATCGTTGCTTGTAATTTTAATTTTATTGGTTGTTTTGATGACCATAGCCTCTGATAAATTCTTTTCTGTAACAAATTTTTTAAATATTTTAAGTAATTACTCAATTACTGCAATTATAGCATTTGGAGTAGCAATTTTATTAATTGCAGGTGCGATAGATATATCCTTTGGTTCAATGATATCCATATGTGCAGTTGCTGCAACTTTTTTATCGAAATATCCAGTCTGGATTATGATCGTCTTAACAATAATACTGGGTGCTTTATTGGGTATGACAAACGGTGTAATAGTGGCAAAAATAGGAGTTGAACCTTTAATAGCTACTCTAGCTACACAGGGATTATTTTATGCTGCTCTTGCGTTAATAACAGGTGATAACTTTGTAGGAGGTTCCAGAGAAAATAAAACGTGGGAATTCATAGGTAGCGGTAAAATTTTTGGGATTCCCATACTAATATTCATAATGATAGCGGTATTTTTGATTGTCTGGTTCGTGTTGAATAAAACATTATTTGGGAAATTTGTTTATGCCCATGGTTCAAATAAAGAAGCTCTCAATTGTTCAGGGATTAATCCAAGCAGGATATTATTTATATCATTTATTTTTATGGGGATAATAATTGGAATAGTAGGTATTTTATTAAGCGCGAGGCTGGGAGGCGTGCTACCCATAGAAGGCTTGAGATATCTATATATAGTTCTTACCGCTGTAATACTGGGCGGTATTGGCATAAGAGGCGGAGTTGGTTCACTGACCAATGTTTTAATAGCTGTATTTATTTTGGGTATTATTGATAATGCCATGGTGCTTTTATCCGTTGCATATAAATATCAGCAGATGATCAGGGGCCTAATATTTATTTTTAGTGTTTATTATAACAATATTATGTTATCAGCAAGAAGTAAGTTCGAGAAAAAATATTTAAGACAAATAGAATAAAAAACAGCATAGTATTATGAATAATAAAAAAATACTTAACACAATTTCAAATTATAAGTTAGTAATATTAATGATTTTCATAATAATAGTTGTTGCCATTTTTAGCCCTCTATTTTTTAAACTGAATAATTTGTTAAATACCCTTTCATACCTGTCAGTAAATGGAATTATTTCAATTGGACTGACACTTCTTATGATCAGTAAATATTTTGACCTATCAGTCGGTTCGATACTGGGTCTAAGCGGTGCGATTTCTGTTATTACTGTAAATAGTTCTGGCAGTCCTGTACTGGGAATTATGGCAGGACTTATATCGGGAATAATACTTGGACTTTTAAATGGGCTGATAGTAACAAAAATGAAAATTAATTCATTTATAGCAACATTGGGAACTATGGTTATTTATCAGGGTATTACTTTTGCAATTACCAATTCCAGAGCGATTTCATCCAATTCGATCGTTTTTCAAAAATTTTCTACTCTCAATATATTTAATATACCAATAATTATTATTTATTTTGTTGTTGTAATTCTGGCAATTTGGCTTATCTCAAGATTTACAAAATTAGGTAAATTTGCATATGCCATTGGAGGTAATCCTGAAGCCTGCAGAGGCATGGGGATTAAAGTAGAAAGCTATGTTCTTATTCTTTATATTTTAAGCGGGTTCTGCGCTTCTTTTGCAGGAGTTGTTTTATCCTCAAGTATCCTGGCTGCTTCAGGTACATTTGGAAATGACATAGTACTTGTCATTATTGCTTCAGTTATAATCGGTGGTGTAAGGCTGTCCGGTGGTATTGGTAGTGTTTGGGGTGTAGTTCAGGGAATTGTTTTAATTGGATTGATAGAGAATGTTACAGTATTTCTTGGATTTTACGGGAATTGGCAGTTATTTTTCAGATCTATCCTGCTTCTGGCAGTAGTTATATTTGATATTATTTCTTATAAACAGGCTATGAAAATATCTCAAAAAAGAGAATTGGAACTGCTTTTAGCAGAAATAAAAAAATAGCCAAGCAGCATCATAGATAAATATTTCTTAAGAAAAGAAGGGAGGTGGAATACCTTATTAAAATAAGAGAAAAATATAAAAGAGGAGGTGAGGCAGTGGAAAAATTAAATGAGATTTGTTAAACAAGATACGCCTTAGAGGGCCTATTTAACAAATCTCTAGGAAATTTTAACACAATATTTTAGTAAAACAACTTTTTAAGGAGATTAAAATGAAAAAATTTTTCATTTGGACGATCGTTTTTGTAGTCGGACTGTCTCTTGTAATTGTTGGTGCCGGGTGTAAAACCACAACGGTTGCCGAAACAACAGCAGCAGCCACAACTGCAGCAGAAACCACGGCAGCGGCCGAAACTGCAGCCGAAACAACAGCAGCAGCCGAAACAACTGCTGCATTCAATGTAGGCGATTATTCGATAGGTTTTGCTATGGTTTACTTTAAATCAGGATATGCTGCCGGAATGGTAAAAAAATTCAATGATTATTGTGCAGAAATAGGAATCGAAGGAGTAATCCTTGATGCGGACCTGGACATAAATAAAGAAGCACATAACGTGGACCTTCTGATACAGCAGGACCATGATATCTATCTTATTTTACCGACTGATGCAACTGCCAGTAAAGTAGCCGCTATGAAACTTGTTGCTACAGGTAAGCCAGTAGTATGCGTAAATTCTCCTATAAATAATATTGAAGAATTAGGATTTACTGCATTTACAGGTCCAAGCAGCTATCAACAAGCATGGACGGTTGGAGAGGAAGCAGCAAAGCTTAATCCAAATGCAAAAATATTGGAAATCAGCGCCATTCCTGGATATGGTGCAACTATTGAAAGACAGGCAGGATTTGCAGACTATATTAAGGCTAATGCTCCGGGTATGACTATTATTGATGATCAGCCAGGTAACTTTTCAAGGGAAGATTCCTTGAGAGTAATGTCTGATTTCATTACCAAGTACAAAGGTCAATTTGATATGGTTTATACCGCTGATGATAACCAGGCTGCAGGAGCGGTGGAAGCACTTAAAAACGCAGGATATACAGCAGAAGATGGACCTATAGTTGTAAGCATTACAGCAATGCCTGAATTTATGCAGGATATTAAAGAGGGCTGGGGAGATATAACGATTGTTCAGGATCCGGCAGTTGACATGCAGCTTGCAATAGATTCAGCTATTTCTATTTTAAAAGGCGAACAAACAGTACCATTCAAGAGATATATAATGCCAAATGAAGTGGTAAATAAAAACAATATTCAGGAAATAATAGACAGGAATATTTGGGAAGGCATTATGTAGGGTTACTATTTAATAGTAATCGAAGAATGTCTTAAATTCTGCAGTCTGCTGCTTTAAAACAACAGACTGCAGAGTAATTCAAATTGTAAAAAGTAATGAGTTTAGCAGTTTAGGAATATAACAAAAAAAATTAAGGTATTTTTAAAACTAAGCAAATAAATTGATTTTTAAAAGTTCATGGGATGGTAAGTATATGAATTTAAGAAACAGATTTTTAGAAGTAATGGCAAATTTCAGGAAAGATATCAGACCGCCAAAATGGGAAATTGGATATTGGGGTGGAACCGTAGATAGATGGTATACTGAAGGTCTACCGATGAAGAATTATCCTAAAATTCCCAAATTAATTACTACCCCTGTTACCTCTTTATACAGTCCGGCCTGGAATTCAATCGGCGGGGCCAAACTACCGGATGGCATAGGTGTTCTTGCGGGATTTCCGAACAGCCAAAGTTTTCCCACAGACAGTGATGTAAGGGATGCCTTGGGCCTGGATAAAGCAATGATGGTTGTTGATGTGAATTTACTTTTTTATCCGATGTTTGAAATAAAAACGATAGAAGAAGATGAAGATCAACTGACATACATTGATCTTGACGGTGTAAAAAGAAAATTTATGAAAAAAACAGGGGTCATTCCTACAACTTTAGATGCAGTCATAAAAGATTGGAATACCTGGGAAGAATTAAAAAGAGACAGAATAAACCTTGGTGATATCGATAAAAGATTTCCATTCAATTGGAAAGAATTATTAATTGAATACAAAAATAGAGATGTTCCCTTAATGCTGGGCGGATATCCTTTAGGTTTCTTTGGGATCTTGGCCAACCTGATGGGATATGAAAAGCTCTTTTATGCATATTATGATGAGCCGAAACTACTGCATGACATATTAAAAACTTTAACAGAATTATGGCTAGCAGTTTATTCAGAAGTATTGGCTCAGGTTGATGTAGATATGTTTTTATTCTGGGAAGACATGTCCGCGGGGAGCGGCTCCATGATCTCCCCTTCTGTAATGAAAGAATTTTTGGTCCCCTACTACAAAATTATTACCGGATTTTTAAAGAGCCATAATATAAAAATAATTATTGTTGACACGGATGGATATTGCATGGATATAATTCCTCATTTTTTAGAGGGCGGATTGACAGGAATAATGCCCGTCGAAGTAAGTTGCGGCATGGATCTCCTTCAGGTTAGAAAGACTTTCCCTGATCTTCAGGTATTGGGCGGAATTCCAAAATTAGAAATAAAATATGGGGAAAAAAGAATAGATGAGATACTGAAACCGGTTAAAGAAATGTTGAATTACGGGGGCTATATACCAACTGCGGATCATTTTATTCCACCCGAGATTAGTTGGAGCGATTTTAAATACTATAGAAAAAAATTAAATGATATGATCGATGATTTGGAAAAATAATTGTTAGAAATGGAATTTTATGAATGAAACAGAAATAAAAAACGAAATCAAGAAGCTTTTTTATCTTAAATCTGAATTAATCGAAAGCCGGGAGAACAAAAGAAGGAGAGCTATCTGGGGACCGGAAATTTGTCCGGATGAGTATACCCCTGGTTATCTTAAACCAATTCCTGCCAGTGAAAGAGAGGAGAAAAGAGTACCCATAACTGCAGATTGGGACAGGATACAAAAATCAAGATTATTGAAATTTAATATTTCAGAATATTATCAGGAACCCCTGGCCTATTTGAGGAGAACTTTAGAGATAGATATACACAGATTTAATAATTTTCATGATGATACACCACTGATAAAAACCATCCCTATTTTTCTTGGAGCAGCTTTTGAAGAAAGTCTTTTTGGTGTTCCTGTTTTATATTCCACGGAACGTGAACCAATCTTTTCAAGTGAAGGAGCTGTTTTAAAAGATAAGAATAATCTGTCAACATTGAATAATATTGATTTTACAAAAAGTGGTCTTATGCCGCTTGCTCACAGGTTTTATCAGGAAATAAGTGATATAACTCCGGAAGACTATATAGTAATTTTTTCCAAATGGGGAAGAAGTCCGTTTGGAGTTGCCTGCGGTCTAAGGGGCATGGAAAATCTTTTAATTGATATGATGGAAGATCCCAAGTTTGTTCATAATCTCATGCGATTTATTACCGATCAGCGAAAAAAATACTCAAAGGATCGTAGGGATTTTTTAGGTAAAACTGATATAGACAGCACACTTTATAATGATGAGGCCAGTGTTCCTCTCATTTCTCCGGGGATATATAAAGAGTATTGTTTTCCTTATGAAAGTGAGTTAAGTGAATATTATAATGGCATAAGATTATGGCATAGCTGCGGGAGTAAGACTCTGTTGATTCCGTTCTTAAAACAAATGAGTAAACCCATTGGAGTTATGGATTTAAACTGGTGGGCAGATGATTTACGTAAAGCTGTGCGGGAATTAAATGGTGCAATTCCGTTTCATGTAAGATCTTCCGGAAGAGAAATTATAGAAAAAAATGAATTCATTATGGGTAATCATTTAAAAAGTATTTTCAGCTTATGCCATGATCAGAATTATATGCTTAGAGTAGACGGATTCCAACCCGATCATCCTGCAGAGGAAGATATAGACAGGGTAAATATATATATATCGATGGCAAAAAGACTTTCCGAGGAATTTTTAAAAGATGAAGAAGAATAAACTAAAAAAACAAAATTTTTAATTTTGAATATGATTATAATTTTTATACGGCTTTTTATAAACAGGTAAATATTTATGGAAAATAACGAAACAAAGATTTTAATAAATAAAGATTTTTTCTCAGATAAAGAACAGAATTTTATTGAAAACGATAGCTTAAAAATATTTTTGTTTAAGTATGAGACTAACATTTGTGCCGTAAAATTAGTAAATAAAAATGGATATATCATAGTGCTTCCATTTAATGGTCAGCAAATCTGGGATGCAGTTTTTAATAGTCGTAGTTTAAAAATGGCTTCATCATTTACCTTGCCTATTAATACTGATAACTTTCTTTATTCTTATGGCTGCTTGTTTATGCATTGCGGTGCACTTAGGGTTGGTAGCCCGGATTCCAGTGAGTTTTCTTTTCATGGCGAATTACCGGTTGCTGGATATGATAATATCAAAATATTAATAGGAAAAAATGATAAAGGATCTTATATTGGAATAACAGGTGTTTTTGAATACAACAAGGCATTTGGTTCTCATTATTGTGCTAAGCCGACGATAAAACTTTATGAAGATTCCACGATAATAGAGGTCTCTATTGAAATTATAAATTTATCAAATTACCCAATGGAACTTATGTATTTGGCTCATATAAACTTTTTGCCTGTTGAAAACGGAGAAATCATTCAGTGCACAGGTTGGGATAAAGAGGATATGATTTTAAGAAATGCTCTATATCCTGATTTGGAAACAGCTGAAAATCATACGGATTTTATTAAAAAAATATCATTTAATCCATTGCTGACAAAGTCTATAAAACTAACTGATCCTTATAATCCTGCAATTATTTTTTATTTTAACAAATTAAAAACAGATAATAAAAGACTGACACATTTTATGCAGGTTCATGCTGATGGTTCCGCTGATTATGTTGGATATAAACCTGAAGAACTTAATCACTTATGCAGGTGGATAATTATAAATAAAGATTTTAGTGCAATCAGTATTGCTAATCCTGCGACCTGTGAAGCAGAGGGCTATTTAAAAGAAAAGGAAAAAGGTAATGTTTTAGTACTTAATGAAAAAAGCAGCAAGAAATTTAACATGATGATAGGCTATTTAAACAAAAACCAAACCATAGAAATGAAAAGAAAAATAGCAGACATTATAAAAGAATAATGATATGACCAGGATTTTTTACATATGAATTAAGAAAAATTAAAATTAAATTCTATTAAATAAGTGAGCAAAATAAATTATTAAAGTTTGAATTATTAAAGCATATTGAAAGGAAAATATCACGATGCAAATGCTAATTGATGGGAAAAAATGCGATGCTTCAGACAGAAAGGTTATAGAGGTAATCAATCCTGCTACCGGTAATGTCTATGATACAGTCCCAAGTGCCAGTATAGAAGACATAGAAAGAACACTTGATATTGCTAATAAAAAGAAGAACCTCTGGGCCGATACACCTTTGCATGAAAGGGCAAAAATATTGAACAAATTTGTGGATCTGCTGGAGAAGCATGACAAGGAAGTTGCAGAAATTTTAACCAAGGAAACAGGCAAACCTTTCCAGGAAAGTCTAAATGAAATTGGTGAAGTATATCCCATATTTATAGGCTATCCTGAAAAAGCCAAACACCTGTATGGTGATGTCTTTCCTGAATCTTCAGTTCCGGGATATGAGCATGATCTTATTTTTACAAGAAGGGAACCCCTGGGTGTTGTTGCCGCTATAATTCCCTTTAATTTTCCGCTTAATCTATTTTCCCATAAAGTGGCTCCTGCACTTATTATGGGTAATTCAGTCATTGTAAAACCAGCATCTGTAAATCCTTGTGCAGTAATAAGAATTTCAGAATTATTGCTGGAAGCAGGTGTACCAGGACCTGCACTTCAGGTATTAACAGGTTCAGGTTCAAAATTGGGAAACTATCTTGCAGCAAGCCCAAAGATAAATGCAATAAGCTTAACCGGTGGCACAGCAGCCGGAATTGAGGTTGCAAAAGCAGCAGCCCCCAATTTAACGAGAGTTTATCTTGAGCTTGGAGGCAATGATGCCTTTATTGTACTTGAAGATGGAGATATTGATTTTGCAGTAGAGCAAGCCATTTTTGCCAGGACTTATCATTGCGGACAGATTTGCTGCTCAAGCAAGAGATTTATCATAAGCGCAAAAGTTGCAGATGAGTTTGTAAACAAGCTTATAAACAGGCTGTCAAAAATAAAAATAGGGGATCCGATGGATAGCTGTACTGTCATGGGTTGCCTGGTTAGTGAATCTGCAGCCATAGAGGTAGAGCAACAAATAGATAAAACCATAAAGCAGGGTGCTGAATGTGTTTATGGCAATAAAAGAAACGGAGCTTTCCATACCCCCACCGTCCTTCGAAAAGTAACTCCTGACATGGACATTGCAAAAGATATGGAAATTTTTGGCCCCGTTTTTCCGATTATTGAGTTTGAAGACGAAGATGATGCCATAAAGATTGCAAATAGTTCAATTTACGGGCTTGATGGTTGTGTTTTTACCAAAGATATGAAAAAGTCCATAAAATTTGCCGAGAAGCTTGAATGCGGCGCAGTTGTTATAAATGGGACCTCATGCTACAGGGCCCCGCAACAGTCATTTGGCGGATATAAAAAAAGTGGTATTGGAAGAGAAGGTTTTTCTGTAACACTTGACGAGTACTCGCAGATAAAAAACTATATATTTAAAGAAATCAGATAAATTAATATAGGAAATATTCCGGGACTTTTCTTGCTTTATTAATTGTGAGCACTATTTCCAATAGTATTGTATTGGTTATTGTATTGGTAAGAGCTGAATATTATGGAGCCACAACTTTATTTACCAGCTTCCCGATTTTTTCTATCTCGCATATAACTTCATCTCCAGGCAATAAAAATTTCTTTTCTTTCATAAATGCGCCAACACCTGCAGGAGTCCCGGTTGCAATCAAATCTCCGGCTTCAAGAGTCATGGATTTTGAAATATAGGAAATAAGCTCAAATACTTTAAAGATCATGTCATTTGTATTTGAATTTTGCCTGAGTTTTCCATTCACATAAGATTTCAGGTGTAAATTCTGAGGGTCCTGTATTTTATTTTTTGGTACGATTACGGGACCAATGGGTGCAAAAGTATCAAAACTTTTTGCCCTGAACCATTGGCCTTCATTTTTTTGTATCTCTCTTGCTGTCAGGTCATTCATTATGGTATATCCGTAAATATGGTTTAAAACATCCCTTTCGGAGATGTTCTTCATTTTACTGCCAATTATGACTGCAAGCTCAACCTCATAGTCAAGCTCTTTAACCTCCGGTGGATAAAATATGTTTTCCCTGTCCTTAATAATACTGCTGGTTGCCTTGGCAAATAAAACAGGCTTACTGGGAAAACGGCCGTCCTGTTCGCTTATATGAGATTTATAGTTCATTCCAACGCAAACTATTTTTCCGGGAAAATAATTGCTAATATTGAATTTTGCATCTGGTTCAAAATCCATTTTTCTCCTCATATTAAAAGATAATATTTTTTATTAAAAATAACTATAATCTTTGAATTTTGACTTTCTATTTTAATATATTATGAGTTTAAAATATATTGATAGATAAAAATAAGTTTTAATTGAAATTCAGGCTTTTGCTGTTATAATATGTAACGAGTTTGAAACGAACGCTATAACTATTATTTTTGTATAGAGGATAATGCAAGAGCAATACATAGCAAATTATTTTACAGTCGGGTTATTTTTCGTAGTTAGCGTTCTTTTTGTCCCACTGGTAGTATTCGTAACCAAATTTTTAGCACCCTACCACCCAACAGCAGAAAAGCTTATGACATATGAGTGCGGTGTCCCTGCAAGAGGGGGAATTTTTGCGCATTATTATGTAAGATATTACATTTTCGCACTTCTATTTGTAATCTTCGATATTGAAGCGGTTTTTCTATTTCCCTGGGCGGTAAATTTCAGAAGCCTTGGAATTGCAGGCCTTGTGGAAGTTTTTATTTTCATAGTCATTTTAATCTTAGGCCTGGCATATGCCTGGAAAAAAGGAATTTTAAAATGGGTTTCCTAGACGACAAGTTCAAAAAACCAAACATCATAACTCTTTCATATGACAAAGTGATGAACGCAGCCAGAAGTCGTTCCATATGGTATCTCACATTTGGTGTGGCATGCTGTGCAATTGAATTCATGGCGGCTGCTGCATCGCATTATGATTTTGAGAGATATGGAATGTTTTTCAGAGCCTCTCCAAGACAGGTGGATATGATTATAATTTCGGGAACAATCACCAGAAAATATGCCCCGGTAGTCAAGAGAATTTATGAGCAGATGGCTGAACCAAAATATGTTGTGGCAATGGGTTCCTGCGCAATAACCGGTGGGCCTTTTTATGATTCATATAGTGTTGTCCAGGGTATTGATAAGGTAATTCCGGTTGACGTTTATGTTCAGGGATGCCCTCCAAGACCTCAAGCCTTATATAAAGGATTATTAGAATTAAAAAATGTAGTTAACAGACAGACTATAGTTGTAAAGTAATTGTAAAGTAAGATAAGAAATAATGGAAATAATAAATTACGAATATAAGAAAGCTGATAATCAGGATGTGATTTCAGCTATTGATAAGAAAGCAAAAGAAATTTCTGTAGAAACAAATTTTTGGCAATTCAGGAAACAACTGTTTTGTGAAATCGCTTCCATGGATATCAAGAAGTTTTGTGATATCTTGAATAAGGATCCCGAACTGAGTTTTGAATACATAAAATGCATAACTGCAGTAGATTATATCGAGTGGCTCGAAATGATTTACTGTCTTTATTCTTTTAAAAACAACTGGTCAGTGAATATAAAAGTGAAACTTGACAGCCAAAAACCTGCAGTTGATTCCGTTATTTCTATATATCGTGGTGCGGACTGGCATGAAAGAGAGATAGCTGAGATGTTTGGGATAGATATAATTGGGCATCCGAACTTGAAACCGCTTTTACTTGCAGGCGATGAAGATGGGTATCCGTTAAGGAAGAATTTTGAAATCAAGTGGGAGGAAAGGGAATATATTCCTCCCCGAAAATTCGAATAAATAAAGTGGATAACGAAAACAAGCTTTACGAAGAAAAAGAATTTGTCCTGGATGATTTGCCGAAAGATTATATGGAGATAAATTTTGGCCCTCATCATCCGTCAACACACGGTG
Organism: Actinomycetota bacterium; assembly: GCA_023475715.1. The sequence goes on along the minus strand of JAMCVO010000633.1, from coordinate 12,249 downwards.
TATTCAGGTTTATTGCAAAGATTGATGGTGAAAAAATCATCAGCATCGATCCGGTTATCGGCTATCTTCACAGAGGAATTGAAAAAATGGCGGAAAGCAGGACTTACAATCAGTTTAAGCCGCTTGTTGACAGGCTTGATTACACAGGCGCTTTAAATAATGAGCTTTGTTATTGTCTTGCAGTTGAAAAGCTGATGGAAATTGAGGTTCCGGAAAGAGCCCAGGCCATACGGGTGATCTGTGCTGAGCTTAACAGGATCGCGGGCCACTTGATTTTCTTTGCTGCCATAGGCCTTGAAACCGGTGCTTTTACCCCTATGTTGTATGGATTTCTGGACAGAGAGCTAATACTGAATATTCTTGAAATGCTTGCAGGAGGAAGGCTCACCTTTAATTACATGACTATCGGTGGTGTAAGAGGAGATGTCCCTGATGGTTTTAAGGCCAAACTTGATAAGTTTATAAAAAATTTTCCCGTAAAGCTTAAAAGATATGAAGAGTTACTTACTGGTAATGAGATATTTATAAACAGGTTAAAAAATGTTGGCATACTTAAAAGGGAGGACCTTTTCAACTGGGGAGCAAGCGGCCCTACATTGAGAGGTTCAGGAGTAAGATTTGATATAAGGAAGGTCGAACCTTACAGTGGTTATGAGAAATATGATTTTGAAATTCCTGTTGGAACAACCGGGGACGTGCTTGACAGGTACATGGTAAGGATGGAAGAAATAAAGCAGTCAATTCGAATAGTCGAGCAGGCAGTAAATAAGTTGCCTTCGGGTGATTATACTGCAAAAGTTCCCAAAATCTTAAAACCGCCTGAGGGTGAAATTTATTATAGGAACGAAGGTACAAAAGGTGAGATAGGTTTTTATATCGTCAGCAAAGGCGATAAAAATCCTTACCGGCTGAAAATAAGGGCCCCATCTTTCAGCCATATTAATATGTTAAATTTTGCAGCCAGCGGTAATTATATAGCTGATGTAATAGTTATATTTGGAAGTTTTGATACGGTTATGGGCAGCTGTGACAGATAAGATATCGAAGGATGCCTGATAAAGGAGACTTGAGTGGTCTGGTGGATTGAATTTTTATGGTCATTGTTAAAATTGGTAATAGCGTTTGCATTTCTGTTAATTACTGCTCTGATACTTATATGGATGCTTAGAAAAGTGATGGGGCACATGCAGTACAGAAGAGGTCCTCTTCACCATGGTCCTCACGGCACATTTCAGACTATTTTTGACACCATAAAGTTGCTGGGCAAAGAAGATATAATACCGGCGGGTGTTGACAGGTGGACTTTTATCTGGGCTCCAATAATAGTGTTTATCCCCACTTTGACTATTTTTGCATTCATTCCTTTTGCCGAGAAAATAACTGCGACCAATATTGAAATCAGTCTCTTTTTTGTACTTGCAGTGATGGGACTTTCGATACTTTCACTTTTGATGGCTGGATGGGGATCAAATAATAAATATGCACTTCTTGGCGGACTCCGTAGCGCAGCACAGATGATGTCGTATGAAATACCTATGATTATTTCAACTATGGGAGTTGTTTTAATGGCAGGAAGCATGAATTTGACAGAAATTGTACGAGCACAGCGATACGTATGGTACGCAGTTCCCCAGATTATAGGATTTTTTATTTTCTTTACAGCTTCTCTTGCTGAAATCAACAGTACACCTTTTGATATTCCTGAGGCTGAATCAGAGATCGTTGCAGGATTTAATGTCGAGTACAGCGGCTTCAGGTTTGCAGCTTTTTTTCTTGCGGAATTTGTAAATTTATTCATAGTTTGTGCGCTGGCAGCTTTACTGTTTCTTGGCGGATGGCTGCCTTTCACGGATCCTGTATGGGGCACAGCTATTTTCCTTGTTAAGACTTATGTCTTAATTTTTATTGCAATGTGGATAAGATCAACTTTTCCAAGATTCAGGCTGGATCAATTTATGGATTTTGGCTGGAAAGTGCTGCTTCCATTATCTCTTGTGAATCTTTTTGTTACGGCAGTGATAGTTTTGATGGTTGATAAGATCAGGAGTGTTTAGTTAAATTGTTAGGAACCGGATTAGTTAAAGGATTAAAGACGACCTTAAGGGCTTTTTTTTCAAAGCCCGTAACTCTTGTATACCCTTACAGGAAAGTTGAGATTGCTGACAGAGGACAGGGATTGATAAGACTTCGAATGACGCAACTTGACCCTCCGGTATATAGATGTACGGCTTGCGGCATATGTGAAAAGAACTGTCCTCAACACTGCATAACTGTTGTGAAGAAAGAAGGGGAGAAACAACCGGAAATATATATGGTAAATTACGGCCTGTGTATGTTTTGCAGAATTTGTATTGATGTGTGCCCATTTGGAGCGCTTCAGCAGACTCAGGAGCATGAGTTTATCGGTGGATCAAGGCAGGATTTCATAAGACAAAAAGAAGAGCTGCAAATGAAAACTGTTTATGTGGATGAAATGAAAGAAATTAATGAAAATAACCAGCAGGAAAATAAGGAGTAAAAAATTTTAGCTTTTATTTTATTCTTAATAGTTAGTCTCATATTAATATTTTCAGCAATTATGGTAATTGCCGGAAAACATATTTTGCATTCGGCATTTTATCTTGCTGTCACCCTTTTATGCATTGCCATTTATTTTATAATGCTGAGAGCTCAGTATCTGGCTGCTGTTCAAATTCTAGTTTATATTGGTTCTGTTGTTGTGCTTATAATATTTGCTCTTATGCTTACTCGTACCAATGTTGGAGATTCAACAAACATTTCAAATAATCAGAAGATATTTGCAGCATTAATTGCGATGATATTGTTCGTTTCACTGACAGTAGTTTTCTATTATTCAAAAATCAATGTTGCTGCAGAAAATTCATTCAGTTTAAAAATTGTTTCAATGAAAGAATTTGCAGGCATTCTATTTTCCAAATATACCCTGCCATTTGAAGTTGCATCTTTGCTTTTACTCGCAGCCCTGATCGGCTCTGTAGTTCTGGCGATGAAAGAAAAGAAGGAAGTCGAAGGAGAAGCTGCTGATGGTGAGGATGTTAAAAAAAACTTAGCAGGGATAAATAGACCGGGGGAGGCTGATGACTGATGTTGTTTCAGAACGGTTTGGAGTTAAAACTTATATATTTTTTAATAATTTCAGCAGTTCTTTTCGGTATTGGATTGTATGGAGTTTTAACAAAAAGACATCTTATCCATGTACTTCTTTCTGTTGAATTGATTTTAAATGCAGTTCTTATAAATCTGGTTGCTTTTTCAAGCTTTACAACTCCGGATAAGATTACTGGCCAGATGTTTGCGGTTTTTGTAATCGTGGTTGCTGCATGCGAAGTTGGAGTAGGGCTGGCAATCATATTATCGGTATACAGAAAAAAGAGAACTGTTGATATCAATAATGTAAATATTTTAAAGTGGTAAAGGTTTAAAGGAAGGTAAGATTTGGCTCAGATAATTTGGTATATACCGTTGCTTCCGGTAGCAGGCTTCATCATAGCTTTGCTGATAGGAAGAAGATTTGGAAATATTGGATCCAGGATATCAACTGCCATTATGGGCTTATGCATACTTCTGTCCTTTTATACTGTTTTCCTGGTATTTACAAGAGGACCTATCTCGATAGGAATGACCTGGTATATTACCGGAAATATTAAAATCAGCATGGGAATGCTTGCAGACGGGCTTTCTGCGATGATGCTTGTTGTAGTAAGTATCGTAAGCTTTCTTGTTCACCTCTATTCCATGGGTTATATGCATGGTGACAGCAGGTTCTGGCTTTTCTATGCATACCTTCAACTTTTCAGCGCATCGATGCTCGGTCTTGTTTTTGCCAATAATTATCTTCAATTATATATTTTCTGGGAGCTTGTCGGATTATGTTCCTATCTGCTTATCGGATTCTGGTATGAGAAACAGGCAGCCAGTGATGCTGCAAAGAAAGCATTTCTTGTTACAAGGATCGGCGATGTAGGGATGCTTATCGGGCTGCTGCTTCTGTTCTTTAATACAGGAACACTAGTTTTCGGGGATGTTTTTGGCGCAGTAAGCTCAGGTAGGATATCATCCGGGATTGTAACGGCAGCAACGATTTTAATATTCTGCGGTGCGATGGGTAAGTCTGCCCAGTTCCCATTTCATGTTTGGCTTCCGGATGCCATGGAAGGCCCCACTCCGGTCAGTGCATTGATACATGCTGCCACCATGGTTGCAGCAGGAGTTTATCTTGTCGGCAGAAGTTTTCCGCTTTTTTCTCAATCACCTCAGACTATGCTTGTTGTTGCAATAATCGGTACATTTACAGCTATTTTTGCGGCAACAATTGCAGTGGTTCAAACTGATATAAAAAAGATTCTGGCTTATTCAACAATAAGTCAGCTTGGTTATATGATGTTTGCGCTTGGCATAGGTGCCTTTGCAGCCGGGATGTTTCATTTGATGACTAATGCTTTCTTTAAAGCTCTTCTCTTCCTTGGTTCGGGAAGTGTCATACATTCAACCCATACCCAGGAAATTACAGAGATGGGCGGTCTTTCAAAGAAAATGAAGACTACCACATGGACATTTATCGTTGGTGCCCTGTCCCTTTCAGGGTTTCCATTGCTCGCAGGCTTCTGGAGCAAGGACGAAATTTTGGGTTTTGCTTTTGAAAACGGAAGATATATTATATTTATAGTTGGAGCCTTTACGGCATTTCTTACAGCTTTTTATATGTTCAGACTGATATTTACGGCTTTTTACGGAAAACCAAGCAGAGCTTCCGAGCATGCTCATGAATCACCAAAATCAATGACAATTCCTCTGGTTATTCTTGCAGTATTTGCGGCACTTGCAGGTTATGTTGGGATTCCTTTCTTATTGCCAGAAAAATACAGCATTGCAAAATTCATAAGCGGCAGCATGCACTTACCTGAAGCAGAGTTCAATGTTATTCCGATGATCATTTCTGTTTCAGTCGGCTTGATTGGAATCTTGCTTGCCTATCTTATGTATGGCAAAAAAGTTATGCCAAAGGATTGGTTCTACCGTTATGTTAAGCCGTACTACAAGGTATTGGTCAATAAATATTATATGGATGATTTTAATTCAATGGTAATTGTCGGGTCCACTATTAAATTTGCTAATTTAATTAACAGGTTTGATAAAGGTATAATTGATGGATTTATAAACCTGGTTGGCAAGGTAACTGTAATAATATCCAAAGGTGTCCACATATTCGACAGTGGTGTTATTGATAGTCTTGTTAACTGGACGGCAAACGAAACCTATAACAGCGGCAAGAGGCTGAGATTGCTGCAAACCGGAAATATTTCAGGTTATGCGATAGTAATGTTTGGAGTTCTTGCCGTTTATGTGGTTTATCTGATAATCAGAATACAATTTTAAATAATTTTGCTAGGACAGGAGGCAGTTAATGGGCTTTAATATACTATCTTTAATAACTTTTATACCGATTGCAGGGATGCTTGTTATTGCGCTGGTACCGAATAAAGGTGAAAAAAGTGCAAAATGGATTGCGCTGATTACAGCGCTTATCATACTTGGATTGAGTATTTTTCTCTGGCTAAGTTTTGACAGTTCACAGGGTGGGATGCAGTTTGAAGAGAAGTATCGCTGGATACCTGGTGTAAATATCTATTATCATCTTGGCGTAGATGGCATAAGCATGCCATTTATCTTCCTGACCTGTCTGTTGACTGTCCTTGGCATACTGGTTTCGTGGAACATAACCAATAAGCCCAAAGTATTTTTTGCCCTGTTGCTTTTGCTGGCAACAGGAATGATCGGTGTATTTATTGCCCTTGATTTAATCCTGTTTTATATATTCTGGGAGCTTGTATTGCTTCCGATGTATTTTCTCATTGGCATCTGGGGAAGTGCAAACAGAATGTATGCGGCGATTAAGTTCTTCATTTATACGCTTTTTGGAAGTGTTCTGATGCTCGTTGGTATCCTGATGATTTATTTCAATTCAGGGTTGCAGACTTTTGATATTCTGGAGCTTACAAAGAACAGCCTGGCACCGGGCCTGCAAAACTGGATTTTCCTGCTGCTTTTTATGGGATTTGCAATTAAAGTGCCGATGTTTCCATTCCATACATGGCTTCCTGATGCTCACACCGAGGCTCCTACGGCAGGCAGCGTGCTGCTTGCAGGTATTTTGCTGAAGATGGGCTCATATGGGTTCATAAGAATAGGAATTCCCGTTCTTCCCGAAGCTTCAAAAAGCTGGGCACCGGCAATAGCAATACTTGCGGTAATAGGAATTATCTATGGTGCTCTTGCAAGTCTTATTCAGAAAGATTTGAAACGTCTTGTTGCTTTTTCATCGGTTTCACACATGGGGTTTGTGATGTTAGGAATATCATCACTAACCCCGACAGCAATTAACGGAGCTGTGCTCCAGATGTTCAACCATGGAGTCATAACCGGAATGCTCTTCCTGCTTGTCGGTATGTTATATGAGAGGACCCATACAAGGATGATTGAAGATATGGGAGGTTTGGCCAACAAGACTCCTCTGCTTGCAGGAATACTTGCGTTTACTTCTTTTGCATCACTTGGACTTCCGGGATTGAGCGGTTTCTGGGGTGAGTTCCTTGTTCTTTTTGGAACTTTTACAAAGGGAAGCATTTTTTCAAAAGTTATGGTTTACCTTGCAGTTATAGGAATTGTCCTTGGCGCTGCATACCTGTTATGGATGCTCCAGAGAGTTATTTTTGGCAAGTACAACGAAAAACTTGGTGAGCTAAAAAGTTTAAGCTGGCTGGAATTCATAACACTTGCGCCGCTTGTAGTAATAATAATCCTGATTGGCGTATATCCTGCTCCAATCATCAATATGATTAATAATTCCGTAATTTATATTCTGGGAATGTAGTGGGAAGAAAGGTTTTTGTAAAATATGAGCATTGATGTAGTGTCAATCATACCTGAAATAATAATAACCTGTGCGGGGTTGCTCGTACTTCTGCTGTCAGTATTTATAGGCAAGAAGTTTGATAAAGCCATTGCTCCAATTACTGCAGTTGGATTGGTTGGTGGCATTGCAGCAATTTTTATTTTTAATTTTTACAATACAGGCTTATTTTTTAGCAGCTCATTTGTCGTTGAGAACTTTTCTAATTTTTTCAGAGTCTTTATTCTTATGGCTGCGCTTATTGTTGTCGGACTTTCTGCCGGATATGTAAAAGACAGTGTTTATATAAAGCGAAACCTTGGAGAATTTTACTTCCTTATTTTGATGGTTTCAGTTGGGGCTATGCTGATGAGCGCTGCAGGTGATTTGATAATGCTTTTCATATCACTTGAACTTGTAAGCATACCGACCTATATCCTTGCAGGCTATGAAAAAATGAATGAGAAATCCAATGAGGCTGCTTTAAAATATTTCATACTCGGCATTCTTGCTTCTGCTATCCTGGTTTACGGATTTTCGATGATATATGGTGCAACTGGGGAAATCAACCTTACAGCTGTTTCGAAAGCAGTAACCGAAGGCAGCATGCTGCAGAATAATTATCTCCTTATCATAGGGGTGGTAATGTCTTTAATTGGCTTTGGATTTAAGGTTGCTGCTGCGCCGTTCCATTTCTGGGCGCCAGACACCTATGAGGGAGCGCCAACAATTATCACTGCCTTGATAACGACAATTGCAAAAATTGCAGCATTTGCGGGTCTTATAAGGCTGCTTTATGTCGGAATAAGTGATTTCAAGAATTCCCTCTGGGTAATCTTGTTCATAATAGTAATGTCTCTGCTGAGTGCAATATTGGGAAATTTAATGGCGCTGCCTCAGAAGAATTTCAAAAGGCTTATGGCTTATTCGAGCATATCTCATGCAGGGTATATGTTAATTGGTTTTGCTGCAGCTTCGATTTCAGCTCAATGGGCAGTGATGATTTACCTGATGGCTTATGTAACGATGAACCTTGGTGCATTTGCAGTGGCAATGCTTGTGGAAAGGAGCAGAAAGTCCGAATCTATTTCAGCCTTTGCAGGCATCGGGTATACAAATCCTTTTATTTCAATTTGTATGATAATCTTTATGATTTCAATGGTGGGTCTACCACCTTTTGCAGGCTTTATCGGCAAGCTGTTTATATTCCAGGCTGGTGTTTCATCAAATCTTACCTGGCTTGTTATAATCGGTGTGCTGACAAGTGTTGTATCTCTCTATTACTATGTGAACATTATAAAGCAGATGTATTTTACAAAATATGAAGGTGATGCAAGTCAGGCAGTTTTAAAAACTCCAAAACTCTACTATATAATAATTGCAGCTTGTGCCTTATTTACTATTGCGATGGTTGTAGTTCCATCAATATTTATAAATCTTACACAGAATTCCATAACTGCGGCTGGCTTTTAATCTGCTGAATTTATTGAATATAAATAGTGCAATGATTTTTTTAATAAAATTCTATATAAATTAATTCCAAATATTATTTAAAAACTGTTAGCTAAAAATTAAAACTTGACAACGGTATCATTTTTCTATACTATAATGACGCATTATTAAATAATTATTATAAAGTCAATTTTATGTCAGTAACTATTAGAGATATTGCAAAATTAAGTGGTTTTTCTACAGTAACAGTGTCCAGGGCTTTGTTTCCAGGACCTAACAGACCTAAAGTGGATTCAAAAACAGAAGAAATAATAAAAGAAAAAGCAAAAGAGTTAAATTATAGGCCAAATAGGATTGCTCAAGCACTTGCTGTTAATAAAACTAAAAGTATTGGAATAATTGTTCCTGATATCTCCAGCAACTTCTTCACAAGGATAGTAAAGGGTGTCCAGGAAGTATTAATAAATGATGGGTATAGTTTAATAATTTGTGATTCCAATAGGAACGAAACTATGCAAATAAAAAATATTAATTTTCTTCTGGAAAATCATGTTGATGGATTAATAATTGTACCTACTTTATCAGATTTTAAGATATTAAATGAACTTAAAGAAAAAAAGTTCCCGATTATACAAGTTGATGAATTCATTAAAGATTTAGATATAGATTATGTAGTAACTGATAATTTCAAAGGAGCGCAAGAAGCTGTATCTTACTTAATAAAAAAAGGTTATAAAAAGATCGCGTATTTAGCTGGTCCGCAGAATCTTTGGTCTTGTCAGGAAAGGTTAAAAGGGTATAAAAAAGTTTTAGAAGCAAATAATATTCCGATACAAGAAAAGTATATTTTATTTACTGATGCTTCATTTAAAAGTGGATATGAAGTTACGAAAAAATTACTCAACTTTGATGAAAGACCAGAAGTAATTTTTACAGTAAATGATACAGTTGCAGCAGGAGCTATTAAGGCTTTTTACGAAAATGATATAAAAGTACCCGAAGATATAGCAATTATGGGCTTTGATGATTTAGAGATGACTGCTCTCATGCCAAAACCATTAACAACCATGCACCAAAAAAAATATCACATGGGAAAATCTGCAGCTAATATATTAATTAATAGATTAAAGAATAAGGATCTTCCGTTACAAAAAATTGTTTTAGAACCAAATCTCATAATTAGAGAATCAAGCTAAGGTATTTTTAGAAAGTAGTAATATTTTTTTTATTATAAATGACAGCGGTATCAATTATTTTTTGTTAATGATAATATTCTGAGGAGGTGATTCTTAATTTTCCAAAAAAAATTAATAAAAGGAGGTGATACAAAAGAAATTAATTTGCAATTTTTATTCAAGAAAGGAGAGCATAACAAATGAAAAAAAGAATTATTTTCGCAATTTTAAGTGTTTTAATTTTATTAACATTAACCTCTGTTATATTTGTAGGATGTAAAAGTGATGTTGAAGTAGTTACAGAAACGGCAGCAACATCTGAAGCTATGGCAGAAACTACAGCTGAAACAGTAGCAGAAACAGTTGCAGAAACTTCAGAAGCATCTATTAAAGAAACGTTACTTGATGAAATACAAAGAAGAGGTTATGTAAGAGTTGCTATGTTCCACGGTCCTCCGCAGAGTTGGATAGATCCAGATACCCAAGAATGGGTGGGCCTAGATGCTGATTATACTAAAGAAATTGCTAAAGAAATAGGCGTAGAAGTAGACCCGGTAGTAGTACCTTGGGCCGCGATTGTTCCATCGTTAACTTCAGAAAGAGTTGATGCTTGGATTTCATTAGCCATTACTGAGGAAAGAGATAAGGTTTTGGAATTCTCTAACCCCTATTGGTATTATGGCGACTCTTTAATAGTAGCAAAAGATTCAACTATAGCATCGATGGATGATCTTGCAGGAAAAGAGTTAGGTGTTGTAAGGGGCGGCGCACAGGAAGTTTATGCAGCAGCTGTTGTTGAGGATTATGGTGCTAAAGGTGTTTCTGTTTATGATAATGCAGAAACCTTATTAAGAGATGTTGAAGCTGGAAGGTTAGATGCTGCGATACACCCTGGCATCTCAGTAGAAGCTGTTTTGTTCAGTAATCCAGAGTTAGGGATAAAAATAGCAGTGGATATACCTACTGGTTATTACGGACCGGAAGGTAAAGCTAATCCTTTATATTATGCATTCAAGGAAGATCCAAAAACAGTAACATTAATAGAAAAATTTAATGAAGTTATCAAAAAGATGCAAGAGGATGGCAGAGCCGAAGCCATAATAAAGAAATACATTACAAATCCTGCTATGTTTAAATTAACCCTAACAGGAGAAGTAGAGAAATAATACCTTTCTTATTAGAATGCCTTACTTCTTTTAAAAATTTTTTTAAAAGAAGTAAGGTTAAATAAGAGCTGAATTAATATATTTTTATTTATTACTAAGTTACAATGGAGAGTAAATGAATGAATTATGGGGTTTTATAGTAGAATATACCCCCTATATCCTAAAAGGTCTTCCTGGCGCGCTTTTACTTGTAATAGTTTCAGCAGTACTTAGTATAATTATAGGTTTGATCGCTGCTTTCGGAAGATTGTCTAGAAATAAAATAATTAACTTAATTACCACATTTTATATTGAGAGCATAAGAGGAACTCCACCAATTTTACAAATATTAATTATTTATTTTGGTTTAGCCAGTATTGGATTAAAATTTGACAGATTTACTTCATCGGTTATTTTCTTGTCAGTCCTTTATGGAGCTTTTGCTGCTGAAGTTTTTAGAGGAGGAATAGTAGCAGTTGATGTAGGACAAATGGAAGCAGCACTATCTTTGGGAATGAATCGAAGACTAGCGATGCGAAGAGTAATTTTACCACAAGCAATAAAAATAATTTTACCACCTATGGGAAACTTTATAATTTCTCTATTTAAAGATACTTCGCTAGTATTAATAATTGCTTATGCTGAGATTACATATAGAGCTTACAGTGTTGCAAGTATTACTTATAGAAGCATGCCAGCATATTTAATTGCTGGAATAATTTATTTGATAATATCATTGGGATTGTCGCGATTGGTAAAATATATGGAAAGGAAAATGCGTACCGCATGAGCGATGAATACAAAAATAATTATTTACTTGAAATTGTTGATATACACAAAAAATTTGGTAATTTAGAAGTTCTGAAAGGTGTTTCACTGAAAGTTAAAACAAGCGAGGTGGTAGTTATAATTGGGGCTAGCGGTTCCGGTAAAAGCACTCTTCTAAGGTGTATAAACTGTTTAGAGAATATCCAAAAAGGGAAAATTATATATAAGAATGAAGATATAATTAATTATAAAGATAACAAAATTTGTAACTTTAGACAAGAGGTTGGAATGGTTTTTCAAAAATTCAATTTATTTCCCCATATGAGTGTATTGGGTAATATTATTGAAGCACCAGTAAGAGTTAGGAGAATAAAATCTATAGAAGCAAAAGAAAATGCCATGAAATTATTAAAAAAAGTTGGTTTATTGGATAAAGCTGATGTTTATCCTTCAAAGTTATCAGGTGGCCAGCAACAAAGGGTAGCAATTGCCAGAGCATTAGCAATGGAACCAAAAATAATGCTATTTGATGAAGTTACTTCCATGTTAGATCCAGAGTTAATAGGAGAAGTATTAAAAGTAATGAAGCAACTGGCATTTGAGGGAATGACTATGCTTGTTGTAACTCATGAGATGAAATTTGCCCGTGAGGTAGCAAATAGAGTTGTTTTTTTAGATAATGGTAAAATACTTGAAGAAGGTAAGCCAGATGAAATTTTTGTGAATCCAAAAAACGATAGAACGAAACAGTTTATACACCTTAGAAGAGTGCTTTTACCGGAACCGCTAGCCCCAATTA
>JAMCVO010000385.1 GCA_023475715.1 Actinomycetota bacterium | reverse complement strand
AAAAGAAAAAACCTAAAAAAAACGGATTTATAAAGGAATTCAAAGATTTTGCAATGCGTGGGAATATAATCGACATGGCTGTAGGAATAGTAATCGGAATAGCATTTGGTGCAATAATAAATTCAGTTGTAAACGACATAATAATGCCACCCGTTGGTTTGCTTCTGGGCAAAGTAGACTTTACAAACTTATATGCTATTTTAAAACAAGGAAATACACCCGGACCGTATTTATCTTTAAGTGATGCAAAAGCAGCAGGGGCTGTAACCTTAAATTACGGAGTTTTTATTAATACAATTATCAGTTTTATAATTGTAGCCTTTGTCATGTTTGTTATTATCAAAGCTGTCAATCATTTAAAGAAAAAGGAAGAAAACAAACCAGCCGAGACAAAAGAATGTCCATTCTGCTATACTACGATAAATATAAAAGCAGTAAAATGTCCGAACTGCACCTCGGATTTAAACAGATAGATTTACAGCATCGATAAAAATTGATTTTAAAAAAATGAATAAGGCAGTCAAGATTTTTTTATTTACCTTTATTGCCGTTATTGTCATTGCGGGAACATATCTTGGCATGCTCGGAATTATAAAATACAGAAAAGATGTCCAGCATAAAAATCTCATAAAGAGCGAAACTGAAAAATATAATACTCCCAATTTTAAAGACAGCAGCACAACATCCATAAAGCTCCCTGAAAACAAAGAGATCGAGCCTTCTCATTTTATAAATTATGAGATAAATTATAAAAACTCGGGAAAGCAGGAAATCGAAAATCTAATCATAGAAGCTTCAATACCCGAAAATTGCACCTTGGTCGAGAGATATTTAAAAGGACTCCAATACAGCATAAACAGCGACAAACTTCTGATAAAAATAGGAAATTTAGGTGTTGGAAGCGGAGACAAAATAAATTTGATCTTATTGACAGAATCGTCGTTAGATAACGGCCTGAAAATTCCATATCCTTCAATTAAATTCAAATATTTTAAAGAAAATAAAATTATCGCCAAAAGCGGTTATTTTAATGATGACATAATTTCAGAAGGTTCGTTAACAGTAAAAAGCAGTCCTGACTTATCCGGCACATATATCATTATTGATGATTCAGGCAAAGATATGCTGGAAAAGACCCTTGGGGATGAATTTGTATATATAATAGTATTAATCAATAATGGCAATATGACTGCAAAAAATATTTCCCTAAAATTATCGGACCTTAAAAATTTAAATTTTCCGGGTGGAAAAAATAAGGATTTTACAATCGACGGCAACTCAGCTTCTGCCAGCATACCGGAACTAAAAGCTGGCAAAGAAAAAACATTTTATTTATATGCAGCCATCAATAAAGATTCGGCAAATAATACGGAAATAGTCCCGATGCTGGAAATTAATGTCGAAAATTTTAAATCAATCTCTAAAACAGCACCAAAAGTCATCGTAAAATTATTTCCTGTTTTTTCAGATTCAAGCATGAAGCTCACTGACAGAAACGGAGGGAGTACATATTCAGGCGAAATAGTTGATGCCATGATCATGGTAAAAAATACAGGACAGATGACTGCCAGCAATGTTAAAATCAAATTAAATTTATCTAATCTATTTTCGATTGCCGAAGGGCAGACAGATTGGGAAATAAATAAATTGGAAGCAGGTGCTCAAGCTACATTCAATTGTTCCCTGAAGGTTTCAGATGGCGTTACAAGCGATACTAATGCCTATTGTAATTTTTCCATATCATCTGATGAAAGTGTCAGTTTTACCAGCAGCAATTATGTAATTAAAGTTACCGGAGCAAAACCTTTTACAAGATATGTCATCCCTATAATAGGCTTTCATGAAGTAGAACCTGTTATTGGAAATCCCATAGAGCTGTCATCAGGATGTTTTGATATTTTATGTGCTACTTTAAAAAGCTACGGCTATCAGACTATTACTTTTCAGGATCTGCTTGATTACCTGGATTATGGCAAATCACTCCCGGAAAAGCCTGTTATTTTATCATCAGATGACGGATATCAGGATATTTATACATATGCCTTCCCTATCTTAAAAAAATACGGATATAAAATGACTGTTTTTCTTGTAACCAATCTGATAGGCAATTCCGAGACAGACAGGCAGACAAATATATTTGATAAAAACGTATCAGGAGTTCAGGTAAGGCCGATGCTTATATGGCCGGAAATCAAGGCAATGAACAGATACGGATGCGAATTTTTATCGCATACGGCAAATCATATAAGATTAGGTTCCGCATCAGTTGATCAGATATTAAACGAACTGGCAGTTTCAAAAAATGCGATTGAATCACATTTAGGTAAACCATGTGTATTTTTTTCGTGGCCTTATGATAATTATTCTGATACCGCCGCTTCCTTAATTTCAAAAGCCGGTTACAGAGGCGGGGTTGTTTATGGAGGCGGGATAGAAGATATAAGAGCAATAGATTTAAGAAAGATAAGAAGGGTCCCGATTAACGGATACAACGACGCTGCCGGTTATATAAAATTATTAAACCTCCAATAAAAATTTAATAACCGAAATCTTCCTTCAATCAATTTCTTTTGCTGATTAGAAATAAACTTGCCATTATAATTCACAAGCCCGGAAGTACAAATTTTATCAATGTAAAAGAAATTGAGTAATTCTTACAGTTAAAGCTCCCTGCAGAATTTTTCTATCCTGTTCATTCCCTCTTCAATCTTATCCAATGTTGTCGCATAGCTGATCCTTATAAAATTATCATCTCCGAAAGCTCTTCCGGGAACAACAGCTACTTTTGCTTTTTCAAGAAGCTCGCCTGCAAATTCAAAAGCATTTTTTACTCTGCTGTTAAATAATGCAGAAATATCAGGAAAAACATAAAAAGCACCTTCGGGAAGGCCGCACTTTATTCCCTTTATGCTGTTCAGCCTTTTATATATGTAATCTCTTCTTTTTTCATATTCCTGGCGCATGTTCTCAACAGAATCCTGATTTCCTTCTAAAGCTTCCAGTGCCGCCCATTGAGAAGGAGTACATGGATTTGATGCCGACTGGTCCTGAATTTTGGTCATTTGCTTTATAACTGCCTCAGCCGCTGCACAATAACCTATCCTCCACCCGGTCATTGCATAAGTCTTTGAAACAGCATTAACAGTTATGGTTAAATCCTTTAGCTCTTCGCTGAAAGAAGCTATGCTGTGATGCTTTATATCACCATAAATAAAGTTTTCGTATACTTCATCTGAAATGATAAAAATATTATTTTTTAAACATACTTCGCCAATATCCTCGAGCTCTTTTTTAGAATATACTGCTCCGGTTGGATTATTAGGGCTGTTAATTATTAACAATTTTATCTTTTTGGGATTGTCTTTAATAATTTTTTCCAGATTTTCAATGTCAATTTTAAGATCTTCATTAAATTCAACTTCAACAGGTTTACCTTCAGATAAAACAATCTGCTGTGTATAGCTGACCCAATATGGTTTCGGAACCAGCACAATGTCTCCGTTGTTTACAAAAGTTCTTATAATTACATCCAGAACCTGCTTGGCTCCATTACCCACAAAGATGTTTGCAACTCCATATTTAATTTTATTATCCCTGTAAAACTTATCTGCAATCGCCTGTTTCAACTCTCTTATTCCGGTTGAAGCTGTGTATCTGGTTTTATTTTCATCGATTGCTTTTTTGGCTGCATCTTTAATATTTGACGGTGTATTGAAATCCGGCTGTCCTATACCAAATCTTACTACAAAACTTCCTTCTTTCTTTAACTGCAAATCAATTTCATCTGCCTTTTTTTCCAAAGCAAATGTCGGGCTTTCCTCAAGCTCCAGAACCCTTTTGGATAAAAAACTATCAATTATTAAATTTGAATCTGCCATTTTTACTCCTAAAGCATCTGACAAGTTTTAAATTTTTGGTTTTTATATGATATATGAATTAATCCCTAAAGTAAAACAAAATAAAATTATGCAACTGTTATTATTTTTATAATAAAAAATATATAATATCCATATTTAAATCTTTTTTTTAAAAAAAATAACATTTCAAAACAATGAATACAAAAACTATAAACCAGACTATTCTTATTAAAAATGCAAGCCCTCATGAAATTTATGAAATATTCATGGACTCAAGAAAACATGCAAAACTGGTTGATTCCAGTGCCGTAATAAGCAGAAATATCGGGGGGAAATTTAAAATTTACGACGGATATATCAGCGGAAAAAATATAGAACTGGATCAGGACAAAAAAATAGTCCAGTACTGGCGTGGAAATGAAGATGAGTGGCCGAAAGAGCATTATTCAAAATTAAGCATCATTCTTGATAAAGACGACAGGGGAACAAAAATCACATTGGTCCAGGAAGAGGTCCCGGATAAATATTATGATGATTTTTATAAAGGCTGGTATGACTTTTACTGGACACCCCTGCAAAAAATGTTTGAACAAGCTGATAAAACAGTATAATAAAACATTAATAAGATGCCGAAAAAAAAGAAAAAATGGTATATTCACCCGCTGTTCCTGGTTATGGTCAGTTTGATAGGCAGTACTATCCTTGGTCTGATGACTACTTTTCTGCTGGAGAGCCGCAATGAAAAAATAAAGGAGCAGCAGATAATTACTGGCATAGAAAGCGCCAATAAGATGCTCGAACAAAATATGTATGATGATGCCCTGACAAAATATAATTCCCTGCTTGAAAAAGTATCAGCAAAATCAGAACCTTTGCTCTTTGCTGAAATTAAACTTGGCGAAGGCCGGACTTTCGTTATGATGTCATATATATCAAATGAAGAAGAAAATCTGAAAAAAGCCATAACTTCATTCGAAGAAGCAAATGACATATATACCGAAAATAAATATCCTGAAAAATATGCATTGGTTGAAGGCAACCTTGCAAATGCATATCTTGGTTTATCTGAGATAAGGGATAAAGAAAAAAATCTGATAAATGCAATAAATTCAAATCTTAAAGCCCTCGAAATATTTACCAGTCAGAAAAACACAGAAAAGGTGGCAGTAAAATTATTAAATCTTGGTGTTTGCTATGAATGCCTGTCCGAAGTTAAAGAAACGGAAAAGAATTTAAATATGGCCATAAGTTCTTATATTAAATCAATTGAAACCT
>JAMCVO010000490.1 GCA_023475715.1 Actinomycetota bacterium | reverse complement strand
AATCAAAATCATTTTTCATAAACAAGTAATACGGAAAATCAACACAGATTATTTCAAAATAATGTTTTAATATTCCAAGAAGTAAGCTTAAGTTTTTACCGAAGCATATTTTATTTTTTTCAAGTTTAAGTGGCGGCAAAATTAAATTCAGGCTGTTGTCAAAATTTACAACAAGCCTTTTTAATAAAGAAATATCAATTTCTTTAATTGAATCTTCTATATCACCAATATCTCTTAAATCTTTTTCTTCTAAATTAAAGATGATGCGGGAATCACGTTTACCAATATTAAGGTCCAAAAGAAGAATATTTTGAATTTTTGTTTTAGCAAAGTAAGACGATACACAATTTGAAATAAAACTTGCCCCATTTCCTCCTTTTACTGAAGAAAAAAGAATTACTTTGGAATTATTATTTTTCTTAAGAATATTTTTCTTTCTATTTTCCTAAAAAATCGTTTTTATTCTCTTTCTTCTGGTTATCTGGATTATTTGTGCTATTTAAATGATCATTATTTTGTATAAATATTACTTCCTTTTCATTAAGGACAACTTCTGTTATGAGTTGCTCCATTGATTTGTCATAATATGTAGATATCAAATCTACCTTATCACCTACTCTTATTAGTGACACATCTCCGTAATAATTTATAGGTATGCTGGTTGCTCTTAAACCTTCCGGTATATATGTAGAGAATCTTAAATATACATTTTCAGTCTGGCTACCTTCAATTTTATCTTTTGAAATTATTTCACCTTTGTTAATATTGTCAGCAGCTTTTTTATTAAGAATTTGACTTTTGTCTATAATAAATTTTTCATTGAATATGTTTTCAGGTATTTTTTTCTTTTCTAGCAATTCTTCCTTAATTATCTGCCCGGATTCGATATCATATGCAGCAGTAAATATATCCTTTCCAGAAAAATCTTGAGTCCCATTCACCTTTAAACTGTTCAAGTACCAGAAGACAAAGATACCGCCGAAAATCGAAATTATTATAAAAATAATGGTAAAAAGTTTTTGTCTGAAAATTAAAGATAATCTGTTCATGAGCTATAAAACTAAAATTTTATTAAAACCATAATTTTAATTATTTGCATAATAACATAATTGTATAAATATGTAAATAAATAAATTAAAAATAATGCACTCAATACAATACTCATAGTCCATTTATAAAAGAAAATAGCAGATTAATAATTAAGTGATAAATATATATACATCGTACACCCAAAAGTATACGGACATAGGTTACCTTAATGAATATTTGTTTACATACATCGTGCACCGATTATGTTTATATTGTGCTTAAGAATCAATTATATAAGCCAGCTAATAAACTTTCGGGTAACCTATGTGTATGTATTTTAACTCATTAATATGAGTAACCTATGTATATGTATTTATTAATTAAGGAATATCAAAATAGCTTAATCAAATACTTTATATATAAATATGTAATTATCTCTTGGCATAATTACCTATAGATATATAAAACTTATGACAGCTATGGTATTTTCTGCAAATGGCACAAAAAACTTCACATTGGGCCTAAAAGTAAAAATAAGGGGGCAATGGCAGGGATTTTATTGATGGATCTAATCGCTTCTGTATAAAAGCTGGCCGCAGGCCGCATTTATATCCTGTCCGAATCTGTATCTTTCGGTTACCGATATGCTGGATTTCTTGAGAATTGACTTGAATAAGGCTATTTTTTCTTTAGATGGCGCATTGAGCGCTCCTTTGCCATTGTATGGAATCAAATTTACAAAACACAACAGACCATTAAGAACTTCTGCCAGCTCTCTGGCAGTCCCGGGAGAATCATTGAATTTATCCATTAACACATACTCGAACATAACTCTGCGGTTAGTGACGGCAATATATTTCTTTGCAGCTTCAATCACGGTCTCAACAGGATATTTTTGGTTTATGGGCATCAGTCTGGATCTTAGCTCATTATTGGGGGCGCTTAATGAAATTGCCAGGTTTACCTGCAGATTTTCTTTTGAAAGTTTTTCAATCTTTTGAGGTATGCCGCAGGTTGAGATCGAAATTTTGCGTGCGCCGATGTTGAATTTATCTTTATCATTAAGAATTCTTACCGCATCCATAACATTGTCATAATTTAAAAACGGCTCGCCCATACCCATAAAAACAACATTTGTAACATGGGAGCTTTTAAGCGTACTCTTATTAGCTTTATTCGCTGTAGAATTATCCTTTTTCTTTAAATAATATGAAAAAAACAGCACCTGCTCCGCTATCTCATATGCTGTAAGGTTTCTCTTGTAGCCTATTTTTCCTGTTTTGCAGAAAAGGCAACCGAGCGGGCAGCCAACCTGAGATGAAACGCAAACAGTATTCCTGCTCTGTGTGCCCTGCGGCGCATGCTGCAGAAGGACTGTCTCAACGGCAAGTCCGTCCTTGAGTCTTATCAGTGCCTTTACAGTGTCTTTTGACTTAGAAACAATTGACTTATAATCAATTGAGATCGGACAGCATTCAGTCAACCTTTCCCTGAGCGAAGCAGGCAGGCTGCTGACTGTGCCCCAATCATCTGCAAGGTCCCTGTAAACAGCTTTCTCAGCCTGCTTCAGCCTGTAAGGTTTCTCATTTTTTAAAATCTCCTTAAGCTTTTCCAGATCCATCTTAAATCTATTTTATATCAGATTATTAAAGTTTTAAAAAAAAAGACCGATATTATATAAAATAACATAGTAATAATAACATAGTAAAAATAACCTGGTAATTAAAATAACGTAACAAAAAATAACATAATAATAACTAAAGGGGCAGTAATGAAAAATTTGATTAAAAAATCGGCAATAATAATTGTACTTGTTTTTATTTTAGGTCTGATCCCTGCACTGAGCTCATGCGCACCAAAGCTATCTTTTCAAAGCATTGTAATATCAGAAGATGCAAAAAAAGATACCAATGAACCCATAAATCCAAAAAATGAGTTTGAAGTAAGCTCAAAGCAGATATTTGCCACAGTTAAATATACCGGTACGAAAGGAAGTGACAACTGGCATTTCAAATGGACCTTACTGGATACCGGTGAAATAGTGCTTGATGATGGAAAAAAATACAACACTGACGAACCCAATACTATTTTTGAGGGGATTGTTTCCTCAAATATTTCCACTATCGGAAATAAGACTATACCGGCAGGAAATTATAAGGTTGAATTTTTTAACAATGGCGAGCTCATAAATACGGCAACTTTCAAAGTAAACAAACCCCAGATGGAAATAATCGAAGTAAGATTGGCAAATGCAGTGGACGAAAACGGGGTGCCGGTAAAGGAAACCCAGCAGTTTTCCGCCAGCGAGACCGTTTATGCCACTGTCAAGGTTAATTATCAGATAACAGGTAACAGCTTAAAAGCATTGTGGAAAGACTCAACCGGAAAAGTTATAAATGAAATCAATTATGATATTCCGGGTGATTATTACGATGGAGCATCTTATATATGGTTCATGCTGCAGCTTACCGGAGGAGAAGTGCCTAATGTGAGCCCTGGTAAATATAAAGTTGAGATTTATTTAAATGACAGCTTATATGGAGCTTATGATTTCGAAGTCATAGAAGGCAGCCTGGTAACATTTAACCAGGGAACAGTTTTTACAAATGATGATTTTGCATTTTCAATTGCGATTCCTGATAACTGGACTTATACCGAAAACGAAGCAAAAGATGAAGCAAGCTTTAATCTCGCTCCACCCACCGATGTTCCTGCATTTTTCCTTTTCAAGGCAGTAAAATCTGCGCCATACAAGCCTTACAAGGACTTTTCGGAAAAAGATTCCACAGATTTTGCAAAACAGCAGGGCTGGACCTTTGTCGAGAGCACTGAAAATGATCAAGTGTTAAAAAATAATGGAACTCCTTTCAAGGAATACCTGTATACTTACACTGACAAAGATGGCGGAAATTGGGCACTGGCATACAGCTTCGTCGAAAATAAAACCAATTTATATCTCTTCATAGCTATCGTAAATATTGATGCTTATGGGGATGTTGCCCAGGCAGCTTATTATGGGATGCTTGACACTTTGACATTTAAATAAGCTGATTATAACCAAACCTTCGGCTAATCAGCTGCAAAAAGCTTGCAATTATTGCTTTTTTAGCTTATAAATGATAGCTTGCTAATGCTAATATGTGCCTGTCAAAATTAAAGATATACACATATTAGCATTTTTTAATGCAGAATTTTTAATTGCCATTATTCTTATTTAGAGTAAAATTAAAATTTGATTTAAGCGATAATAAAAGCGACAATAAAAGCAAAAATAATCAACAATAAAAAATAGGAAAATTATGAATATGCCGGGAGGAGGGAATATAAATGATAAAAATACATAAAACTACCGAAGACAACCAGACAATCGAAACAGATGTAATTGAAAAAGGATGCTGGATTCACCTGATAGACCCTTTGAGCACTGAGATCGAACAGGTTTCAGAATCCACTGGCCTGGACACGGAATTCCTCAGAGCGGCGCTTGACAAGGAAGAAAGCTCACGTCTGGATACTGAAGAAGAGCAGATACTCGTGCTGCTTGATATCCCGGTTATGGAGGTCATAGAAACTTCGGCAAGATATAATACTTTTCCTCTTGGAATAATATTAAATAATGACTTCATCGTGACCGTCTGCCTGCAGGAAAACAATATAACCGATGACTTTCTTGAGCAGAAAATTAAAACTTTTTATACATATAAAAAATCAAGGTTCATACTTCAAATGCTGCTGCGAATTGATAAATATTATATGAGTTTCCTGAAACAGATAGACAAGGCAAGCAAAAATGTTGAGATAACTCTCCGGAAGTCAATGAAAAATAAGGAACTTATTGAACTTATGGAGCTGGAAAAAAGCCTCGTGTTTTTTTCAACTTCATTGAAGTCCAATCAGACGACTCTTGATAAAATGATGAAATTAAAATGGATAAAGAAATACCCCGAAGATGAGGATTTGCTTGAAGACGTTATAATTGAAAACAGACAGGCTATTGAAATGGCTACGATTTATAGCAATATCCTCAGCGGTACCATGGATGCTTTTGCTTCAATCATAAATAACAACCTGCAAAAACAATACCTATTAAA
>JAMCVO010000624.1 GCA_023475715.1 Actinomycetota bacterium | reverse complement strand
AACTCGTTCTATTATTTAAATTCAGAGGATTAATATAATCATTTGTTTTATTATGGTTGTTTAGAATTTCACCTGTACCATAGCTATTTTTTGCACTTTTTGAGCTATAGGGTGAACCATAAGTACCATATTGATTATTGACGCTTTTAGGTGAATAAGGACTTCCATAGGTTCCATATGGATTACTTATCGATTCAGGATCATATTTATTTTTGTTAACCTTTCCTAAATATTCATCCCCAGAATATAATCGAGGTGAATTTATTTTTCCATAGGGATTAGTTGCACTATGGCTACTATAAGGACTGCCGTATTTTCCATAAGGATTATTGATACTTTTGGGTGAATATCGGCTTCCGTAAATACCATATGGATTACTAATAGAATTAGGATCATATTTGTTTTTATTATAACTGTCAAGATATTCTCCATCACTGCCATAGATAGAAGGAGATTGAGCAAAAGAAAAATTGTAACATAATAAGAGACAAATAATAAGCAAAAAATATTTGTAGGTATTCATTGGTGGGTACTCCTATTTTAAAAAAATAAATTTAGCGATTAAATAGGAATTAAAGAGCAAAAAGAGAAATTAAATATAGTATTCGTGAGGGCTTTAATAATGATACTTATGTAACTGAAATTTATAACTAAAGTTCCATATCATAAAACTTATTTAGTGCAAAGTGTTGAATTGATTCAAAATATAGGATATTGGCACAAGGCTAACGAAACGTGGCTCTGGATTTTGGCGGCGGAGCATGCGGTTTGAGGTTTTTAATGCGTAGCCGACAAAACCAGCGGGGAAGGTAGGGGGAGGAAATATATGAATTAGCACTGTGATTGGTGGTGAGGAGATTATATAATACCGACGACAGAAACGCTGGGTGAATGTGTGGAAAAAGATTGCGTGGGCGGGACAGTTATCAATCTGCAATTGTCAATTATTCGTTCCATAAAAAATTACAGTTTGAGAAGTGTCGAATGGGTGGATGAGAGGGGAGCATTCTTTCTTGGTGGGTAAGCGGGTCTGTCGGAGGATGCCTTAATAAAAAAGAGGGGGCACAGTGCGTTGGATACCGATAAAAGTTGCCTGACCAAAAGCTGCCATGGATAGAGAGCAATGCCTTAAATGAAATGTGGTGGATACCTAAGGCAGTGCGAACGGAGTATCCCGACCAACAAATGAGCTTGAGGGCAGCTTGTTCCGTTGGATTTCCGAAGATCAGAGCAGCATTAAAGGAGTGGGGAGTGCTGAGTTAAGAGTGCAGAGTGTAGGAAAAAAGAGTGCGAGGTTGAGAAAGTTATCAATCTTCAATTAACAATTATCCATACTATATAAAAATTGAAGTTTGATAACTGAAAGGTAGGGATGAGGGGAGAGCAGTCTTTTTCCCGAAGAACGGGATGCGGCTGGGAGTGCTGTTCTGTCTGAGGAAAGACAAACGGAACGTGCTGGGGGCTGACGCCGGACTTACCTGCTCAATTTTGCGAATACGTTTAGCAGGACAAGAGGCACGAAAGAGTTCAGAGTAAGGAATGTAGAGGATGAGAGTGCCTCGAGTTCTGCGTCTGTTTGCCGCAAGACGCAGTCTGGCGGGAGGAAAACAGAAACGTATGAGAAAATCTTCAAAAGGAAGGAAGACACCAGCACTATCGAGGGCAGGCAATAGTGTAGTAGAGTCCGTTCGTTTTTTAGAGCGTGATGATAGCCGAGATGGAAAATGACATACAAAAAGTATTATTTAAATATTAAAGATTTCCTTCTCTAATTAATGAACGTATATAAGCATTGAAAGAAGAAAAAGATTGTATTTCATTATTAAACATAGACGAATCGTAAGCATATTTATTAGTAATTCTGCCCCATAATTCAATAGGTAAGGGTCTATCATCTCCAGTATAATTAGAGGTATCATTAGGTTCACCGTAAACAGGAAATGTTTTAATAAGTACGTCTTCTATTTCATTAGATGACCTTCCTTTAGTGAACAAAAGTGCTGATAAATTAACTCTATAATGTGCCGCTATTTCAAAATGCATACTTCTTGATAAAGCTGATCTATCGTACCAGTCTCTTATGTCGTTATCACATACACCTTCTTTTCTTATACAATCAAGATATTCTTTGATAGCCTGATTTTCTTTTGCAGCTTTCAATAAACCATCACAATTGCCAGTATAAAAAGGAATAATTATTTGTGGTTTATTAAGGTTTTCTTCAGCTCTTTTGATATATGTTTTAGTCATTACAAGTGCATCTTTAGGACTAACTCCTTCTGCAATGAATTTATTAACATGATAATTAATTATACTTTCTTTTTCTTTGTTATAATTAGATTTAAATAGCCAGCCCATATATTATACCTCCTAATTTAATAATGTTATAAATAATAAATTATTTATTTAAATAATAACTATTTTTTTATTTCTTCCCAGGAATCCCAATTACCAATTTTCTGATAAGTCTTACCTGTCCAACGATCAGTTTTATAAAGAATATGTTGTGAGCCATAGGTTGCAACTTTTGTATCATAACGAAAAGTCCAAGCAAAAATGAAAGAAGCTAAAAGAATTGAAATTGCAATGATAACAACATTTCGATTGATGTTCATATTATACCTCATCGATTGATTCAGAAAAATAAAAGAAGCATTTGAAATAATTGAAGAAAGAAATATTTAAGGTTCAGTCCACGATTCTAATTTACGATTACTTTTATCAAACATGACAGATCCACTAAGTGCATTGGGATAGTACCAATATATAAAAGAAATAGTAACATCAATTTTAACGGGTTCTCCTAATAGATCTATAACCTGATTTTCTGACATTCCGATTCTCAATTGTCTCCAGTTTGCTTTATTCTTCCATAATTCTTGAGATGATGGTTCTATTTTTTCAGGGCTGGGATCAAGAAGTTTCTCAAGCTTTTCTACTCTGATTTCAAGAGATGCAATCCTTCTTTTTAATTCAAAGATTTCGTCCTCTTGTGTTGCTGAGATGGGAATATAAAAACATGCAACTAAAATTCCCAAAAGAAAAATGGAAAAGATAATGTATTTCATGAATACTCCATTTAAATTATACAATTATGAAAATAATAAAGCAGAGATATAGGAATTATTTTTGTCTTTCCCGGGCGGATTTTTGTTTGTGTACAGATTTAGGAAGTAATTCCATATTAGATGGAATATCGGGACCACCTTTAAAAAGTGGAATTATATGGTCAATTTCATAACCAGGAGGAACCTTTGTTAATCCTTTCTGTTTTAGGAAATTTTTCTTTGCAGATTCACTTCTTTCAACCTTAGGTTGACCGGTGGTTTTGTAACTTTCACCTGCGATATACTTTGTATTGCCAATTTTATATGTTGACTTATGAGATGTATTTCTCTTATATAATGAACTGGAAAGAGACCGAGTAGAAATATTACTTAGGTTTAAAGATTTATGATGGACAGCAGAAAAAGAAGATCGATGCGAAGAAGAATGCTTCCTTGATATTGTTGATTTATGAATGACTGAAGATGATTTATGATGCGTTGTGGAAGATAACCGGCGTGATTTGGCTTCTAAGCTAAATGAAGAAGCGAGAATACAAAGGACAATGAATAAATAAATAAGGGTGAAAAAACAGGAACGGTATTTAGAAGTAAGCACTATGAAAAAGGATTTAAAAAACATATAGTCCTCTTTTTTATGCCTGTTATATTTTAGAGAAATTCAATAAAAGTTATAAAAGATATTTCATTAAAACAAGAGTTATATTGAAAATAGCGGGGACATACTTTTATTAATGATTTAATTGTTAAGATTGGTATATGAATCACGAATTATAAAACTAAAGATATTTATATACCTCTCTTTATTTAACAATAGTTCAGTAAATAAAGAATGATGAGTATAGAGTATAAAGAATATGATATTGAATTTAGAATGAAGAAATAAACTTAACATTAATAAGTACGGTAGGAGGACAAATGAGAGTGTATTTTATTAATATTTAACTGCGCGTGAAAATTTCGGTATTTTTTAAGATGTTATGTTTATTAAATTTAGAATATAAAATGAAAAAATAAGGATTTATAATAAAATGGTAGTGTTTAGAGCCCAATTGAGAGATTAAGAGCAATATTTATAAAGACATAAAAAAAGTAATTGAGGACGGATTGTATATTGACAGGAATCCTGATCATCCAACCCTTCAACCCACATGAAAAACCAAACCCAATATTACCAATCCGCCCTCAGCTTATTCCTTCCGGAAATTCATCATTGCCCGGAATACCCTTTAGGAACTACCAATTTACCTTGGCGCACATACGGCGTTTGTGGCTTCCTAAACTTCAAACCCTTAATAACCGGAAAACCCGGGGAAATAAGATTCTTACCAATTGATTTTACCTTTGGGACCTTTATCTTTGGTAAAGGTTTAATTTTGGGAAAATTAATTTTTAGCTTAGATAATAGATCTTTCATTGTGACCTCATTAAGTTAATGATTAATAATACTGTTTTTTAATACTGTATCGACCGCAAATACTTTAACAATCTCACTGATAAGGGAGAATCACAGTTATGCATTTTCATTGTTACCCGGTAAAAATTTACCTTTGCGATTCAGGATATTTAAAGTAATAGTATCTCTTATACATATAGCGTGCAACTAAGTATATGCATACTAAGTTGTATAAAGGTTGTCCTATCTAAGGGGGACGAGGAAGAGGATAAATTAAGAGATAACCGTTTGCCTTGCCTTTAAACTGACCGGGGCTTCCCTTTTCAGCGATTTTAACTAAGCCAACTTTTTCTAAAGTATGAATTGCAGAACGAATTCTCATTGCATCTGGCTTAAAATCCCGATATGCAAGACGTATGGAAGATGCTAATTTTTCCAACCCTATATAAATGACTTTAGTCTGAGGAAGGCCAAATTTACTTCTAAACTTCCGTAATTCTTTATACACAATATCAGCGGGATAACCATTTCTAAAATTATAGAGATACTCAGGCCAACCATAGGTATCATAAAGAGAATCGTCATATTCCTTATCGTATTGATTAAGATGTTTATATTCATTCCAATAAGTACAGGAACCCCATTCGTCTTTTTTACAAAAACCCTGTTCAATCAATTTTCCAGTACAACCGGCTTCTTTATTTGTTTTATAGGAATAATCTATTAGTCTGACAATATAAAAGAATTGGCTTATC
>JAMCVO010000622.1:825-5240 GCA_023475715.1 Actinomycetota bacterium | reverse complement strand
TAATTCTAATTCCCCTGTGTTAACCAGGGTAAATATTCTTTTATTATATGCAAACTTTTAAGTACATAATTAACGATTCCAATTTCAAAATCGAACATATATCTAAATAAAAAACCTGACACAACACCTGGAATAACCCAGGGAATTAGAATTAAACCTCTATATTTTTCAAATTTTATTGGTAATTGATCAAAAGCAATTGCAATTACAAGACCCAGTACAATACAAATAGAAACTGTAAAGCCAGTAAAAATAACAGTGTTTTTAAATGAGATCCAAAAAATTTCATCCTTAAATAAAGTTTTAAAATTATCAAGAAAAACAAAGTTCATTACGCCAGGCTTTAATAGCTCATAATTATAAAAAGACAATATAAGAGATCTTATGATCGGATAAAGTATAACAAATGACAGAACTATTAATGAAGGAATAATAAATAGCATTGCACTTTGGGTATTGTGGGCCAATAGCCCACAATACCCCTCCTTTTCAACTCGTCGATCTGATGCTTTTATTAATTTATTTCTCACAATATATCTTCCATTCTCGATAAAAAGTTTCTATTTATTTCCCAAGAATAACTCCCTCAAGTTTTGTCTGTGCAGCATCTAAAATTTCTTGAACGGGTTTATCTACAGTAATTAATTCCTGCATACTAGCTGATAATATTGAAGCCGCTTTTACATAGTTTGGACCATAGGGTATATATGTCATCGTTGGGTTTATTTCTTCAAAAAAAGCTTTTACCATTGGATTATCATATAAATTGGGAAAACGTGATATCGCACTTTTGGCAGCAGGTAAATATCCAAATGGAGCTAAAAATTCAGTAATTGCAGAATCGCTATTTGCAAGAAATTCAACAAACTTTGCTGCTTCTTTTTTATGTTTTGAAGCTGCAAAAATTGCTGTAGCTGAATTTCCCTCTACTGTATATGATTTTCCATCTAAACCAGCAGGAAGTTTAGTTACACCCCAGGTGTTATAGAAAACTTCATCAGTAATTGCTGCATCAAAACTTTGGACAATTCCTTTGAAATACGGTCCATCAAAACCAAAAGCTAACCTATTTTGGGCTGCCAAAGGTCTAAATTCTCCAAGCTTTTACCTGGTAAAGTATACCCTTTTTTTTACCAAATTACGCAACCACTCAGCATATTCATTCATTGAATTAACCTGAACAGTTTCATTATCAAATGGAGCTTTTCCAAAAGAAAGCATGAATGGCCACTGGACGTTTATAGAAAAAGGACGAATGGTCGTATCATATTGTAGAGGTACTACATCTTTTATTTTTACAATAGCTTCCATTTGCGTGTTTAATTCTTCCATTGTTTGTGGCGGGTTATTAGAATCAATACCTGCATCTGCCATTATTTTCTTATTATAGAAGAAACCATATGGTGCAACTCCCCAGGGAGTAAAGTAATGTTTTCCCTCATATAGAGCCAGATCATACTGAACTTTATCCAGATCCGCAATAAAATCAGCAGAAAGCAAGTCATCTACAGGTGCAAGAGCCCCCATAATTGCAAGGTCAGATCCAGTACTTGGTTCGATCTCAGCTACATCTGGTGCATTTCCTCCGGATACCATTATCACTAGTTGCTGTCGGGTTTCTGAAAATGGAACAGGTACAACATTTATCTTGATATTTGGGTTTTCTGCTTCAAAAGCTGCAATTACTTTTTCAACCATTCCTTTAGAAGCTTCCTCTGCATATTCCCAACTAGTGAAATTAAGCGTAACAACTCCTTCTGTTGTTTCTGCTGTTGTTGCAGTTGTGCTTTCTGCTGTTGTTTCAGCTGTGCTTTCTGCTGTTGTTTCAGCTGTGCTTTCTGCTGTTGTTGTTTTACAACCAATACCCATAAGCAATACACAAGACACTAATACGATAATTGATAATGTTAAAAACATCTTCTTCATTTCATTCATCTCCTTCTTAAAATAATAATACAAAATATGACACAACTAACCTTGCTTGAGATTTGCTTTAAATCACACCAATTAAAGTAAATCTCCTTTTTTCTTCACAGCATCACCCCCCTATCGTGTTAATATAGTAATCTATATTATTTTGTTTCTTATAAACACCATGATATGTTCCTATTGAAACTGCTAACATGCCAACCAATCCTTTTGCTAATTCTAGGCCTCTTTGACTTTTGTTCTTTATAGGCCTATCAATAAGTTTTTCAGATATCGGCGTAAGTCCTATTAATTTCTCTTATATTTTTTGCATTTTGAAAAATTATCTTATTTACATAAATAAATAATTGGTTTATGATGATAATTAGTTTATTATAAAACTAATTAATAGTCAATACTTTAAATTGATTTTAATTAAAAATTAAAAGTGCACACCACAAATAATATAATTTAAAACCAAAAAGGAAAGGTTTTAAATTATGGTCCTGTTGCATAAAAAGTTTACTGATGCACAAATTAAAGAAATGGTAATTAGATATTTAAACAAAGAGTTCATTGTGTTTATAAGAAACAAAAAGGTATATCTACTTGGCAGTTGCTCTACTACTCATATGTCACTAACTGACAGAGATGATGCAATTGTGGAGGAGAGATGCTGCAAGAGCAGTACTTTCGGAAAAAAGGGAAGTTATGGTAGGGTTTAAGAGTATTACGTCAGGCCTTTACAATTGCAAGACTTTTTAATACCTTTTTAATACCTATAGAAGAAGTTGTTTTGAGTTAAAAGTTAATGACTGAGGAGCTTGTAGTCATCGAGAACAACTCTGCTACAAAGGCTTATCTTGATTGGATAAGATTGCTATTGTGCGGAGAGTTTAATAATTTTATTAGCTTTATCAGATAGTGAGGAATAGATTAAAATACTTTTTATAATCCTTTTTGCGTTTTTAGGCTCTGCACTACAGACTTCATCGGGAATTGGATACGCAATGGTTACAATGGCTTTTTGGCCACTTGTCATGCCATTTAAAACAGCTTCAATTGTAGAAATAATTACTGGCCTCGTAGTATGCATTGTAATTGCAGCAAAACTTTTTAAACATGCAAACTTCAAATTAATTTTTTTGCCATTTGTGTTTTCAAGTATTTTTCAAACTATCGGAATAAATTTTTTGATGACACACTCGGACACTGTACTTAAAAGATTTCTAGGAGTAGCACTTATTATTTTATCCATTTATTTTATTTTCTCAAAAAAAGCAATAAAAATTAAGCCAACACTTTTAAACAAATTTTTAGTAGGCTCTATTAGCGGAATTCTATCCGGTATTTGCAATGTTGGAGGACCACCGGTAGCAATTTATGTGCAGGATAAAATAATAAGTGCAACAGACGACAAAAAGGAGTATAGTGCAACCTTGCAGATGTATTTTGTTCTTGCCATAATATATGGGCTTATTGTGCATATCCTTTACGGGAATATATCTTTTGAGATAATGAAATTTTCCGCTTTAGGGTTAATTGGCGTTGTTTTTGGTGTAATTTTAGGATATTTTGTGTTTAAAAAACTATCAACCGAAAAAATAAAAAAACTGGTTTATATAGCTATGGTGGTAATGGGGCTTATACTAATAATAAATGGGTAGATTGTGGAAAAATGAAAAGACTATTTAAAAACAGTATGTTTTATTTGTTGACGTTATCACAAAAAAGGCATCTTGATGGTTAATGGCAGGAAAATATGTTTTTAAAGTTTTTTCAAGATAGATATAAAAACGTCTTCCATGCTATCCTCATTTTCTTCTATTTCAGCCTTAAACAATTTCCAGGTTTCTTTATGCTCTACAAAAGATTCAGGCTCGACTAGTTCTAAAGGACCGATAGTCTCCATTTCTATGATTTTAGCATTTGTATAGACTTCGAAGTTCGACTGAAAATCGGGGTATTCACTGTTTTTTATATATTCAAACTTTTTGACAAATAAATTATTTTTAAGATAGTACCCTGCCCAGCCAGTCTTATTTAGAATGCCTATTTTTTGGGGAATAGTAGCCAAAGGGTCCTGTTTTAATTGAATGAATTTTTTACCCCATACCCATCTCTGGTCAGTCATATCGGTATAAGCCCACAAAACTACCGGTCTTACCGGTAAAAGATTTTCTGAGTGCGATTGAAATGGTTCTTGAGGAATTATAACCCTTCCATTTTTTTCCATAACAGATAATGCCCAGGGTGCAAACTTGACAGGCCATAAGTTTCTGTTGTAAATCCTGTAAACAATTTCTATGCTATTAGAGGCATTATTAAATGATTTTATGATCATCTGCTTTTGCAAACCCGTTGTTTTTTCGGTTTTTTGTTCCAATAATAACTCATTGCCGCTAAAGTCAATTCTAACAGGCTCATTATCAGGATAATATGTCCTCGGTATATTTTCAGGCGCATGCCATAATCTGGTACCTCCATAGATCTTCCACTTTTCTCCA
>JAMCVO010000622.1:0-788 GCA_023475715.1 Actinomycetota bacterium | reverse complement strand
GGCTACTATTCCCCAAAAAATAGGTTTATGTCATCAACAAATCCAAACTTTATTATTCTTGGGCCTATATCACTTGTGGCAATTAACTCAATGCCGTCATTTTCTATCAAGATACAGTTTTTCCAACCCTTATACTGATATTTCTCCTTAACCTGCATAACTTACTCCCTATGTTTAAAATATCTTTTTTACTATTCATTTAATTTTTTATCTTTCTTTTTCAATATCAGCAATTTTCTTAACTCTTCTTTGATGCTTTTCTTCGGTACTAAAATCAGTTTCCAGCCATGTTTTTATTATTTCTTTAGCTAATTCCGGACTTATATAGTCCTGACCGATGCAAAGAACATTTGTATTATTATGTTCTCTTGATTTTTGGGCCAATTTGACATTATAAGCATCCACAGCTCTTATTCCTTTGACTTTATTTGCTGTTATGCACATGCCTACTCCGCTGCTGCAAATCAAAATTCCACGGCTGTCTGACTTAGCTGTTTGTTTTGCCACCAGATAAGCATAATCAGGATAATCATCTCCTGGCACTAAAGTTTTTGGACCTAAATCTTCGTATTGATAACCAAGGCCCTTTAAAAAATCCTTGATTTTTTCTTTTAATTCAAATCCTGCATGATCCGACCCTAAATAAATTTTTTTATTATTTTCCATGATTTAAGCTTTCTCTCTTTTTTAATTTGCCTGTGGTTATGAGGCCTGAACATATTCTTATATCAGAACTTACCATATGTTTTGGCAGTCTCATACATTTTTAAAACATTTTCCCATTTGGA
>JAMCVO010000402.1 GCA_023475715.1 Actinomycetota bacterium | reverse complement strand
CTTCTTCACGAATTTAGGGGTAAAAGCTTCAAAATAACCCAGCATGTCTCCACATATCAAAACCTGACCATCAATCTTTACGCCTGCGCCAATACCTAATACAGGAATCGTCACAATCTTGGTAATGGCTTCACCCAATTCAGGGGGTATAGCTTCTACCAGAAGCATTTTAGCGCCTGCTGCCTGCACTGCTATTGCATCCTTTATAACATCTTCTGCTGATGCTGCAGTCCTGCCCTGGACCTTGAAACCACCCAAGATGCCCGAAGATTGCGGTGTAAGTCCAATATGTCCGATGACTACTATCCCTGCATCTGTAATGGCTCTGATCCTGGAAGCTACTCTAACCCCGCCCTCAAGCTTGATAGCATCAACATTAGCTTCTTTCACAAATCTTACTGCATTTGCCACAGCCTCTGCATCAGAAGTATGGTAACTTCCAAAAGGCATATCACCAACTACAAATACATTTGGTGCGCCTCTTCTTACTGCTTTGCTATGAATAATACATTCATCCATCGTAACTGAAACAGTACCGCTGTAACCATATACAACCATCCCCAGTGAATCGCCTACAAGAATCATATCCATGCCTGCAGCCTCAGCAAAACTTGCTATGGGATAATCATAAGCAGTTACCCATGTTATTTTTGTGCCAGCCTTTTTCATTTCATAAAAATCCCAAACGGTTGGTTTTTTTCTCATAAATCATCCCACCTTTACTTATTAATTTTTTATTATTCATTCTTTTTGAAAGCCTTTATGTATTAACACGGCTATTTCTTTCCTGGTTGCAATCCTGGGATTATTGTCTGGACTTCATATTAATTCTTAATAATATTAGCTTCATATAATCACCCACATTTTTCCATTAAAATTAAGTATTATTCTGAATTACAACTTTTGAAAGATTTTCAAAGAATTTAATAATGGCGCTATGGTCCTCATTACCTTTGTTATCCAAATCTAACGCTTTTAGCACCTCAAAAGCCAGAGAAGTAAAAGGCAACACAACACTTAATTTTAAAAAATATCTTTAACCGCACCATAAATTTTTTTGTAATTAGCAAAATGTTCCTGATATCTTTCCCTTACTGCACTATCAGGATAGAACTCTTTTCCCGATTTAACAAAATTGGAAACTGCTTCCTGTATTGTGAAAAGTCCAATGCTGCTTCCTGCAAGCATCATGGCAGCAAGACACCCTGCCTCCTTTATTTCCATTCTTTTAATCGGCTTACCAATTATTGAAGATTTCAATTGAAGCCAGTAGTCAGCAATGGAATTTCCACCGACGGATCTGAGTTCATTTATTTTTACGCCTGCTTTACCAAGCAGCTCAACATTCAATGCAATCTCAAAGACCAGCCCTTCTATGATAGCTTTAAAAATATCCTGTTTTGTAGAAGCAAGGCTTAAACCTGTTATCGTGCCCCTGGCAGAAAGGTCAAAATAGGGTGTTCCGGATGACGAAAAATATGGCAGAACATAAAGACCCGATGGTTCAAAATCCAGCATTGAGAAGAAATAGTCATTAAAATGAATCTTTTTTGATTCTGCAATTTTCTTGTCCTCAGTACAGATTTTGTCCCTGTACCATTTTAATACGCTTCCTGAAGTAAAATTATAAGCCAGTGAAACATATGCATTTGGTGCTGCATGAATCTGAGTAGTGAAATTATTCTTTAGCATTTCCTTGTTTATAATAGGCTCGTCTACGGCAATTGTTTCACATTCAACCGTACCCATACCGTCAGCAGTTATCCCGCCGCTTAAAGCACCTACGCCCAGAGCAGCACAAGGCTGATCATGACCACCGGTCGCAACTGAGACTTTTTTGGTAAAACCAAGCTCACGGGCAACCTCATTACTTACATACCCTAATTCTACTCCGGAGGGTGAAGGTTCCGAAAACAAATTTATATCAATACCTGTCTTATCAAGTATTTTTTTTGACCATTTCTTTTGCCTTATGTCAAAAAATAATGTTCGCGTACATAGCGAGTAATTCATTTTTGTTTTTTTGATTCCCAAATTATGATAAAGCAGATCATCAGTAAAAAGGATTTTTTTAGTTTTTGCATAGATTCCAGGCAGGTTATTCTTAACCCACAATATCTTATTTAGTGGAGCAACAAATCCCGGAGGATATCCTGTTATATCGTAAAGCTCTTTCCGGGAAATCTTTGTGTAAATATATTCAAGCTCAGCTATGCTTCTTGCATCCGTGGAATAAATGGTATTGTAAAGAGGTTTGCCTTTTTCATCTATCGGAGTAAAACTTTCACCAATCGTGGATACTGAAAGAGCAATAACAGGATCCTTTTTAACTGCATTATTGCTGTTAACTCTTTTTATGACATCAAAAACTTTTTCCCACATTACTTTTACATCAAACTCAACCCATTTTGGTTTTGGAAAAACAAGATCATATTCATTGTAAGCCTGAGCCAGAATTATGCCGTCTTCGTTAAATACAATTGCTTTTGTCCCTGTAGTGCCAATATCAAGACCCATTATGCTCATAGTTTCCCTCCGGTATAAAAATTACCTGCAGATTATTATCTCACATTATAATCATATTATTTTTTTAATTATATTTTTATCCTTTAAAATATATTTATAAACTGCCTTGCCAAATCCGCAATTGTAATTTTCGTCAGTCACAAAATCTGCAGACTGAAGAACTTTTTCATAGGAGTTTTTAACAGCAATTCTTAAGCCTGCCTGGTCAAACATGCTCAAATCATTGTAACTGTCTCCTAAAACAGCTATTTCCTCTTTCTTAAAATTAAACTTTTCAGCTATTTGCCTGAGAGCATTGCCTTTAGTGGCATCCAAATCCAGTATATCAAAAAAATATTCTCCCGATCTTACAAGTTGAAGCTTGCCTTTATATTTGCTCCTCAGATAAGTGTCAAGGGGATCGGTCTCTTTGATAGTAACACTGATGTCTACACAGTTGCGGCAATATTTCTCATCTTCTATATTCTTCACCTTTATAAGCTTCTCATTGATTTTGCGGAATGCTTCAAAAGTTGGATACTCCTTATCATAAAGTATCCTGCCATCGGCCTGTGCTACCAATGGGCTGGAGCCATGATGCCTGATATCAGCAATTATTTCATGATAATACTCAGGTTTTATCCTTTTAATACTGATAATTTGGGAATTTTTGCTTACGACAACGGAACCATTAAGAGTTATCTGAGGCATCTTTAACCCCAGTAATTCAACCAGCCAAAAAATAGAAGCAAAAGATTTGCCTGTTGCAAGTATGACTTCGATTTTCCTGTCCAGACATTCAAGCAAAGCCTTTTTATTAAAATCCGGAAGCTTTGATTTATCATCAAGCAGCGTACCATCTACATCTGTGACAAGCAGTTTAATCATATTCATAAATCATCTTGTTACATGAGTTGCAATTCCAAAGCAGTCTTCTGCAGCTTCCATTACCGCTTCGGAAAGAGTTGGATGAGAATGAACTGTCTCAGCCAGGTTGTCTATAACCATCTCGCCTTTCATTGCAACCGCAACTTCATGTACTAAATCAGAACATCTCGGCCCAACCATCCGCGCACCAAGTATTTCGCCTGAGTCTTTGTCTGTTATAATCTTTATGAAGCCTTCTGTTTCACCGGTTATAAAAGCTTTTCCGCTGTTGCTGAATGGAAAAAGCCCGCAGCATACATTAATGCCTCTGCTTATTGCCTGTTCCTCATCTAATCCAACCGTACCTATTTCCATGGATGTAAATACCGCCCATGGGATCACCCTGTAATCCATTGCCTTATCTTTTCCTGCAATATTTTCTGCAGCAATCTTGCCTTCATCAGATGCAACATGGGCAAGCTGAAGCCCTCCGTTGACATCACCAACGGCATATATATTTGGAATATTTGTTCTTAAGTGAGAATCTACCTTGATGAAACCTCGCTCATCAATAGCAATTCCAATTTCTTCAAGGCCTATTCCTGTTGAATTAGGCTTTCTGCCTACGGAAATCAGCACCTTGTCGGCAACAATTTCTTCTCCGCCTGCTGTCCTGCAGAAGAACTTCCCATTATCTTTTTTAACTTTTTCTATAACTGAATTTGTAAAAACTTTTATCCTCTTTTTGTCAAAGGTTTTGGTAATTATTTTTGAAACCTCGATATCTTCTGTGGACAATATTCTTGGCAGCATCTCGACAATTGTAACATTGCTTCCAAAAGTACTGAAAATATTGGCAAATTCAGAACCAATTACACCACCGCCAACAATCAAAAGTGACTGGGGGATTGCAGTAAGTGACAATATGCCTATATTGTCAATAACATCCTCTTCCTCAAGATTAAAGGGCGGTACGTTTGCGGCATGGGAGCCTGTCGCAATTATGATGTTTTTTGCAATAACTTCAACTTCCTGACCATTTTTCTGAGTGACCAGGATTTTATTGCCCGAAATTAGCTTGCCGTTTCCCGTAACAAGTTCTATGTTATTTTTTTTGAAATGGAAAGCAAGACCTTGCCTTTGAGCAGCAATTATCTGGTCTTTCCTGGCCATTGCTTTTTTAAAATCAAGGTTCCAGCCCGAAACATTAATTCCAAAAACATCAGCTTTTTTTATTTCGTCTATGGTTTGAGCAACATGATAAAGCGCTTTGGTAGGTATGCAGCCCCAGTTAAGGCAGACACCTCCAAGATTTTCTTTCTCTATGACCATTGTTTTAACGCCAAGCTTTGCAGCCCTGATTGCCGCAACATACCCACCCGGACCTCCGCCAAGCACTGCCAGATCAGTATTTTTTGTTTCCATAAAAATTCAACTCCTTGCTAAAATTAAAAAATTACTTTAAATTAAAAAACTAAATGACAAATACTAAAAATAATCTAACCGGTAAAATCGAAAATTACGTCGAAAGATATGAAGGGACAGAAGAAATTCTCTGCCTTGATCTCGGACTGATTGGCTATGACGATGCATTCCGGATTCAGATGAATTTATTTGAAAAAGTAAGAATAGGGCAAATCCGCGGCTTAATTTTACTCCTTGAACATTATCCTGTGATAACAATTGGAAACAGCGGTAAAATAGAGAATTTGCTTGCCGGCAAAGAAAGCTTGAAGGAACAAGGTATCGAGCTTGTTCAATCCAACCGCGGAGGTGATATTACTTTTCATGGTCCAGGTCAATTAGTGTGTTATCCTATCATTAATCTCACACATTTAGGAAAAGTAATATCACCT